>CAYWBX010000332.1:272-4751 GCA_964456015.1 uncultured Hyphomicrobiaceae bacterium
TTACGTGCCGACGGGATGCGGCATGGGCCGGGAGGCGACGCTCTATCTGACGTCGCGCGGCATCCGAGTCGTCGGCACCGACGCGTGGTCGTGGGACGCACCCTTCGTCTACACGGCGAAGCGATTTGCCGAAACCCGCGATCCGAGCATCATCTGGGAGGGTCACAAGTCCGGCCGCGAGATCGGCTACTGCCAGATCGAGAAGCTCACCAATCTCGAAGCGCTGCCGCCAACCGGGTTCACGGTCGTGTGCTTCCCCGTGAAGGTCAAAGGCGGCTCGGCGGGCTGGACACGAGCCGTGGCCATCATCGAATGAAGCCTGGGCAGCGGGGTCTTGCCGCTGAGCGGACGCCAGACCGGGCGGCCGAAGCCGCGCAGGATGACGATCACGGCACCTGCAGCCGCCGGTGCGCATTCATCGGGATGAGCCCGCGCACGCGCTCAATCTGTCCTCGCTCGATGTTCGCGGAGGCAAAGCCCGTGCCATCCGAAACCTTGGCGATGACATGCCCCCAGGGGTCGGCAATCAGGCTGTGACCGTAAGAGAGGCGGGTTTCGCCCTTCGCGTCGAGGAATGGCCCGTACTGGCCCGGCGCCACGATGTAGCACTGGGTCTCGATGGCGCGCGCGCGCAGGAGCACCTCCCAGTGGTCTTTGCCGGTCTGCAACGTGAAGGAGGACGGCACCATGATGATGTCGCAACCGCGCTTGGCGAGCGCGATGTAAAGCTCGGCAAAGCGCATGTCGTAGCAGATTGTGCAGCCGACCTTGAAGCCCTCAAGCTCGTAGCTCACGATCTCCGTGCCGGGCTTCACGTCGTCGCTCTCGCGATAAGGCTTCCCGTCCGGCGTCACGATGTCAAACATGTGGATCTTGCGATAGCGCGCGACCTCGCGGCCATCGCGGTCGAAGACACAGGTGGTGTTGTGCACCTGGCTGGCGCCGGGAATGGTCTCGATCAGGCTGCCGCCGTGAACCCAGACCCGGTTCCGCCGCGCGAAGGATTGCATTGCCTCGTAGGCCGGCCCACCCGGAATGAGGTCTGAGTTTTTCACCTTGTCCGCGGTGGTGAGGCCTCGCCAGTTCCACACCTCCGGCAGCACGACGACATCCGGCCGATCGCTCGCCACCGCCCGCTCCATCAGCCCGACCGCTTCGGCGATGTTCCGGGACTTGTCGTGTATCGAGTTGGTCTGAATGACGGAGATTTTCATGCGGCTTCCGGGCTCAAGCGCCAGTCTCCCGTCATCTTGCGCAAAATCGCCCGGCCCGCAACGCCGTCGCACCGCGGGCAGCCCGGGCGGCCACGCTGGCAGGACCGGCTACTCGGTATCCAGCGCAATCGTCTCCCGCTTGCGCGAGAGCGAAGGCAGAAGCGGAGCGAGAAGGATCAGGAATGCGAGAATGAGGCACACGAGCGAGATCGGCCGGCTGAAGAAGATCGAGAAATCGCCGCGCGAGAGGATCAGCGATTTCCGCAGATTGTTCTCAAGCATGGGGCCGAGCACAAAGGCGAGCACAAGGGGCGCGGCCTCATACCCGAACTTGCGCATCAGGTAGCCGAGCGCGCCGAACACGGTCATGACGAAGACGTCGAACACCGCACTGCCCGAGGAGAACACCCCGACGATGCAGAACATGAGGATCAGCGGGAAGAGCAGATTGTAGGGCACTTTCAGCACCTGCACCCACATGCCGATGAGTGGCATGTTGAGGACCAGCAGCATGATGTTGCCGATGTACATGCTGGCGACGATGCCCCAGAAAATGCCGGGGTTCTGTGTCATGAGCAGGGGCCCGGGCTGCAGGCCGTGAATGATGAAGGCGCCGAGCAGAAGCGCCATGATGACGTTCGGGGGAATGCCGAGTGTCAGCAGCGGAATGAAGGCGCCGCCCGCTGCCGAGTTGTTCGCGGCTTCGGGACCAGCCACCCCTTCGATGGCACCCTTGCCGAAGCGCTCCGGCTCCCGGGACATCTTCTTTTCGATGGCGTAGGAGGCGAAGGACGCGATGACGGCACCTCCGCCCGGCAGGATGCCGAGGAAAAACCCGAGCACAGTGCCGCGCACGATCGCCCACTTCGAATAAGCCCAGTCCTTCATGGTCGGCCAGAGGCTGCCAATGCGATCAGACACGATCTTGCGCTCGATGCGTCTCTCGAGGTTGGAGAGGATTTCAGCGACGCCGAAGAGCCCCATCACCACGGGCACCAGGCCAACTCCATCGAGGAGCTCGAGTCGGTCAAAGGTGAGACGCGGCAAGGCTGTGATCTGGTCGATGCCGATGAGTCCGAGAACGATTCCGAAGCAGGCCATGATCATGGACTTCGCGATCGACCCCTGCGTCAGGAACGCGAGCACCGTGAGGCCCAGCACCATCAGACTGAAGTATTCCGGCGGTCCGAACGCGACTGCAACGCGCGCCAGAATCGGCGCTACCAGCATGAGCGCGACGATAGAAAACGTGCCGGCGAAGAAGGATGCCATCGCGGCCATGCCGAGAGCGGGACCGGCGCGTCCGCGCTTTGCCATTTCATGTCCGTCGAGGCACGTGACCACCGAGGCCGCCTCGCCCGGAATGTTGACCAGGATCGACGTGGTCGAGCCGCCGTACATCGAGCCGTAGTAGATGCCGGCCATCATGATGATCCCGGCCTCAGGACTCGAGGACAGCGTGACCGGCAACAGCAGAGCCATGGCGGACACGGGACCGATACCCGGCAGCACGCCGACAAGCGTCCCGATAAAGACGCCGAAGAAGCAGGCGAGAAGATTGACAGGCTGCAGCGCAACCGAGAAGCCGTTGGCGAGACCCGCGATGACATCCATGGGCAAGACCTTCCTCGCAGTTCCGCTTTCAGCGCACGATGGCGGATATGGCGCTCATGATGGAGCGGACGCCGGCCCGGAGGTTGTCCTCCGCGGCCCCCGCCAGCAAACCCGCCGGCATCTGGATCTTGAGCGCCTCAGTTAGGACGGCCCAGACGACGAAAGTCGAGAGGACGGCGACGATGATTGCGGTTCGCGGGCGAACCGGATCGATGAAGAACATGAGCACGAGCAGCAGCAACAGGGAACAGATGATGAAACCGATGCGCTCGAAGGCGAAGCCGAAGACGAGCAACATGACGGTGACCAGGAGGACCTTTTGCCAGCGCGTGCCGGCCCAGAGGCTCGCCAGCGACGGGCTGCCCTGGGAAATCGCCCGCACGACCTCCGCCGCCGACAGGACGCTCATGATGATGCCGATCCAGAAGAGGGCAAAGCCGGAGCCGGGCTCATTGGTGGTCCCGAGGCCGAGATTGCGACCCTCGAAGGCGACAAACAGGCCGATGGCGAGCCAGAACAGCCCGCCCCACATCTGCGAATTCGCGATCACTGGTCCTCCCGACGGCTCGACGGAGTGTTGTTTGTCTGTTCCCTCGTAGTTTTACGCTATCAGTCTTTCTTTGCCAGTCCCAACTTCTCAATGACCTCTTTCTGTTCCGCGACCTGCTCGGCCACGAACTTGGTGTAAGTTGCGCTGTCCATGTAGCGGGTGGCGTAGTCGTAACGCTGCTGGATTTCCTTGGCCTTGGGGTCATCCATGGCTGCCTTGAAGGCGTCATGCAGCTTCTTCACGATTGCGGGATCCATGCCTTTCGGGCCGGCAAGCCCGAAGGGGCTGTCGAAGACGAACGGGTAGCCGAGTTCCTTGAGCGTCGGCGTGTCTGGCAGACGCGGATGGCGGGTCTCCGTCCAGATGGCGAGCACGCGCTCCGCCTTGGACTCCACATGCGGCCACCAACCCTGGCCTTCGGCGGCAGCCATCACATGGCCTCCGAGCAGCGCCGCATGGGTTTCCGGACCGCCTTTGAACGGCACCATGGTCCACTTGATGCCCTCCCGCAACGCGATCTGCTCCATGCCGATGTGCAGCGAGGTGCCGGCGCCGGGTGTGCCATAGGTGAGTTTGCCCGGGTTGGCGCGGGCGAAGTCGATCATGTCCTTCCAGGTCTTGAAGGGGCTGTCGGCCTTCACCACCGTACCGAACATGAATCCGGACTGGTGAATGATGTAGGTAAAATCCTTGAGCGGGTCCCACGACGTCTTCTGCATGAACGGCAGACGGAAGATCGTGATGGGAATATGGGAGATCGTGTAGCCGTCAGGCTTGGCCGAGGCGGCCATCGACGCCGGCCCGATGGTGCCGCTGCCGCCCGTGCGATTCTCGACGATGACCGGCTGGCCGAGGATCTTGGCAGCGGCCTCCGCCATCGCGCGATGCCATAGGTCGATGCCGGCACCCGCCGGCCAGGGCATGATGAGCGTGATCGGCTTCGTTGGAAATGCGTCCGCCTGCGCGCACGCGGCGCCCGGCTGGAGCGCCGCGCCGGCAAGCGTGGCGAGGGCGCCGGTCAGAACATCGCGACGGTTCATGGTTTCCTCCCTTGCAGATTTTCTCGGGGACGCCGCGTTTCCCGCGGTCTTGCCCGTTCGG
>CAYWBX010000333.1:0-4748 GCA_964456015.1 uncultured Hyphomicrobiaceae bacterium
TTCTCGCACTGACCGTGCCTTTGCCTCCGCAAGTCGGCCATGCGGGCTGTTCGGTCAGCCCGAGCCTCGCGCCCAGGGTGTCCCAATGTTACCCAATTGTTCGCGCAGTCAGACGTTGGAGCATTGGGTGACGCGGGCGAGCGCGTGGGCCTTTCGAAGCCGTCCGAAGGCGCGTGGAAGAGTAGCAACCTGGGGCAATCGCGTGGGGACCCCGTGAGCAAGGCCGCTGGGCGCGGACAGATCGGCGATCGGACGGTGCAAGGGATTGCGTCCGAGGAGGAACGCGCGCGCGCATTCGTGCGGGCCCGACGGCACACGGCCGTCGTGCGGGTCGGCAAGGTGGCGCTCCCGCTCGTCGCATTGGTTGCTGTCGGCAGCTACATCGCGTCGCTTTCGGCCGTTCATCGGCTGAAGGTGGCCGGCGTCCAGGTTGGATCGGTCAAGATCGATCCGAAGAATCTCACCATGCAGCATCCGAAGTACAACGGCTTCGGGAAGGATGGTTCGCGCTACACGATCCAGGCGCGGGAGGCGATCACGGACCTCAAGCAGTCCGGTCCGATCCGGCTCAACTTGATCAACGGCGAAATTGCGCAACCAACCGGCACCGTCACCAGGCTCAAGGCGAACTGGGGCGCCTATGATCAGAAGAAGGACGTGCTTGAGCTTTACGAGCAGATCGACGTCGACGGATCGAGCGGAATGAAGGCACGCCTGACGCGCGCAACGGTTTGGACGAAGGAAAGCCGGGTCAGTTCGTCCGAGCCCGTGTTCGCCGAGACGGAGGCGGGCACGATCAGGGCCCGTCAGATGTCGCTCAACACGAAGCTGCGGCAAGCGTCGTTCTCCAACGCCGTGCATGTGACGCTCAACGGTAATTCGCAGCGCAGCTCAACAGATGCAATCCAAGACGCGCGATCGAAACCGGCTGCAGCCCTTCCCGGTCTCAGTGCGAACTCAGGACTGCCGATCGAGGTCAAGTCGGAGCAACTCGATGTCGACGACAATGCAAAGACGGCGCTGTTTCGTCGCGACGTGATCGCCCGGCAGGGAGATGCCGTGCTGCAGGCGCCCGAACTCGATGTCCGCTATGAGGGCCGGCCCCTATCGAGCGAAGGTGCGGCGCCGGGCCGTGACAGCCGGGCCCAGACGCGCCTCAAGACCGTCAGCGCGCGCGGCGGCGTGGTCGTTATCAACAAGGATGAGAGAGCGCAATCCGCCACGCTCGACTACGACGCGGTCGAGGAGCGCGTGCGACTGGCGGGAGGGGTCGTGCTGACCTCCGCCAACGAGCGACAGGTGACGGCACGGCAAGCTGAGTTTGACCAGAAGTCGGATACGGCGCTTCTCACCGGAGATGTCGTAGTCGTGCAGGGGCGCAATACCCTGCGGGGACAGCGGCTGTTCGTCGATCGCCGGTCCGGCCGGGGTCGTCTGGACAGTCTGCCGGGTCAGGGCCAGGCCGCTCAGCGCATCCATACCGTCTTCTACCAGTCCGCAGCGCAGAGGTCGCAGGCCGGACGGCAGCTCGCCCCGTCCGACAGTGTGCAGCAGGGAACTGCAGCTCTGACGGTCAACTTCAACAGCGATCCCTCGAAACCTATCGACATCGAAGCGGACAGCCTTGACATCGCAGATGCAGACAGGAAAGCGACCTATCGCGGCACCGTCATCGCCCGTCAAGGCGACTTCCTCGTGGAGACACCAGAATTGACGGCCTTCTACACGGGCCAGTCAGGTCTGGCCTCTGTGACCAGAACCACGCCGCAGACGGGCTCCCGCAGCGATGCGGCGCAAGGCGCCCAGCTCACCCGGGTCGAGGCCCGTCAGCGGGTAAAAGTCTCGGGTCGCGATGGGCAGCGCGCGGAATCAGAGAATGCCGATTTCGATGTCAAGCAGAACAGGATCGTGATGTGGGGAGGTACGGTCCGGGTCGAGCAGAGGAACGCGGCGAACCCTGGGAAGTCGAACGTGGTCGTCGCTCCGCCCGGCGCGCGCTTTGTAATCGATATGAACAGCGGCGAATCGCGGTTCGAGCAGATGGAAAACACGGGCCGAGCGGCGGGGCCGGCAATCAGCGCGGCGCGGCCGGCGGGGGATGCCCTGAGCGCCGCCAAGGCTGCCGAGGAGGCCTCCGGTCCCAAGAAGCCGCGGATGCGTGCGGTCATCTATCCCAACGAGGCCAAGGATGCAGCGAAGCAGAAAGCCGGCGATCTTGGCCTTGGCAGAAATGGCGACAAGTCCGCAAAGGAGAGGACAGGCCGAGAAAAGCCGCCAGCATCGTCATGGGAGCCGTCCGTAAGCGGCTCAAAGGACGGCAAGCAATGAGCCGAAGCGACGACCTGATCGGAACGGCAAGAGGAGAGCGAATTGTGTCGGCTATAGGCAACGGAGCCGCAAGCTGATGTCATTACGCTCCTTATTGTCGCGCGCGACACGTCCGCCGTCCGCGACGTCTGACGCTACCGATCCATCGCCGCTGCAGCCGGCCGACGCATTCTGGCTTGGCAGCGAGGGCTGGCTCACCTGCTACGGCGTTCAGAAGACGTACAAGAAGTGGATGGTCGTGAAAGGCGTCAGCGTCGCGGTCCGACGGGGGGAAGCCGTCGGGCTGCTCGGCCCGAACGGCGCCGGCAAGACGACGACGTTCTACATGATCACAGGGCTGGTGCCGGCGGATGCGGGGCGCATTACGATTGACGGGCGCGATGTGACGCGCCTGCCCATGTATCGCCGTGCCCGACTGGGCATCGGCTATCTGCCCCAGGAAGCCTCGATTTTTCGCGGCCTCACGGTCGAACAGAACATTTTGGCCGTCCTCGAGCTCGTCGAGCCCGACAAGCGCAAGAGGATGGCACAGCTCGACGATCTGCTCGAAGAATTCAACATCGCCCGTCTCAGAAAGAGCCCGTCATTGGCGCTTTCGGGCGGCGAGCGCCGCAGGTGCGAGATCGCCAGGGCGCTTGCCTCCCGACCCTCCTACATGCTTCTCGACGAGCCGTTTGCAGGTATTGATCCCATTGCAGTCGGCGACATCCAGCAGTTGGTCCGGCACCTCACGCGCCGCGGCATCGGAGTATTGATCACCGATCATAACGTGCGGGAGACGCTCAATCTGGTGGACCGGGCGTATGTGATCGCCGATGGAACTGTTCTCACCGAAGGATCGCCGGAGGAGATCGTTGCCAACGAAGACGTGCGGCGCGTCTACCTTGGCGACATGTTCGCCTAAATATCGTGAATAATCAGGCACCTTCCGCGCCCTTTCCCCCGCCCCATTGACCTTTGGTCAAGCTTAATTGCAGATGCCTTCCGGCGGAGCCCCGTCGGGGATATTCTCAATTAACGGGGTTCAAGTAAGCGTTTCGTTCGACCCGATCCACGTCGCCAGGGGGACGAGAGGACGATTATGGCGATCACGACACGGCTCGAGCTTCGCCAGGGCCAACAGTTGGTCATGACGCCGCAGTTGCAGCAGGCCATCCGCTTGCTGCAATTGTCAAATCTCGAGCTCAACGCGTTCGTCGAGACGGAGCTCGAGCGCAATCCCTTGCTCGAGCGCGACGGGGAGCCGCTCGTTGCGGCGCAGTCTGCAGGCGAAGCGCAATCCACTCCGGAAACGGCAGAGACGCTTGTTGAGCCGGAGCCCGCGGGCCTCGATCTCCTCCGCCAGCCGGCCGCTGCTGCAAGCGAGCTCGATGCCGATGCCGACAGCGTCGATCCCGACGCGGGCCCCGGCGATTTCTTCCCTGACGCCGCCACGGGGGGCTGGTCGAGCCTGCGCCAGTCCGGCAGGATGGCCGATGACGAGCCGGACCTTGAAGCCTACCTTTCAGAGGGCCTGTCGCTCAGGGATCACCTCGCCCGTCAGATGAACCTGGCGATCGCCGATCCGGTCGACAGGATGATCGGCGCGCATCTCATCGACATGGTCGACGACGCCGGCTATCTGCGCGCGGACCTTGGCGAGCTTGCCGGGAAGCTCGGGGCGACCGGCGAGCGCGTGGAGCGCGTCCTCGCGAAGCTCCAGACGCTCGAGCCGACAGGCGTCTTTGCACGCGATCTGAAGGAGTGTCTTGCGCTGCAGCTCAAGGAGCGCGGCCGATACGATCCCTTGATCGCCAGATTCCTCGAAGCGCTCCCTCTGCTGGCTGCCCACGATCTCGCCGGCTTGCGCAAGGCCGTCGGGGTCGACGCCGAGGACTTGAGCGACATGATCGCAGAGATCAGAACGCTCAATCCCAAGCCCGGTCTTGCCTACGGTACGACTCAGGTGCAGACGGTCGTGCCCGATATCTTTGTTCGTGCGTCCGTCGACGGAAGCTGGGTCGTTGAGCTCAATAGCGAGACGCTGCCACGCGTCCTCATCAATCGGCATTACTATACGCGTGTCTCCAAGGCCGCGCGAACGGGCAAGGACAAAGATTTCCTCATGGAGTGCCTGCAGAGCGCGAGCTGGCTCGTCAAGAGCCTCGATCAGCGCGCGCGCACGATCCTGCGCGTCGCTGAGGAAATCGTCCGGCAGCAGGATCGCTTTCTCGCGCATGGCGTTCAACATCTGAGGCCGTTGAACCTCAAGACGGTCGCTGAAGCGATCAGGATGCATGAGTCCACGGTCAGCCGCGTCACCTCGAACAAGTACATTGCAACTCCGCGTGGCATCTTCGAGCTCAAGTACTTCTTCACGTCCGCCATCGCGTCTGCAGGTGACGGTGAGGCTCATTCCTCCGAAGCCGTGCGTTTTCGCA
>CAYWBX010000334.1:0-4720 GCA_964456015.1 uncultured Hyphomicrobiaceae bacterium
AGCGCACATGTGGCGGCGAGGCCTGCGACATAGAGAGAAAATCCGCACCGCACGCGGCGCGCTGCATGAACCGACGCAAACATCAAACGCGGCTTTCCGACGTGAACGCAAAAAGACATCAGCTTGGCGCGGACGCTAACGGCTTTCGTATGCTCTGCCAACTGACTTCTGAGCACAGGCCGCCCCGGCCGGCGGCCGGCCGGATCACAATCTCGGGAGATCGCGGCCGCCGATCGCGCGTCAGCGCGCCAGCGTCTGCGACGATCAGCGCGGCGCCAGCCGGATGGCGCCATCGAGACGGATGGACACGCCGTTCAGCATGGTGTTTTCGCAGATGTGACGGGCGAGCGCGGCGTATTCTTCGGGTTTGCCGAGCCGCGACGGGAAGGGCACGGAGGCAGCGAGCGCCCGCCGCGCGTCCTCTGGCAAGCCGTCGAACATCGGCGTGTGAAAGAGACCCGGTAGGATGGTCGCAACGCGGATGCCGGACTGCGCGAGATCGCGCGCGACGGGCAGCGTCATGGCGAGCACACCGCCTTTCGAGGCGGCGTAAGCCACTTGCCCGATCTGGCCATCCTCGGCCGCCACGGAAGCCGTCGAGATGATGACGCCGCGCTCGCCATCCACGCCGACCGGTTCGAGCGCCTGCATGGCGGCCGCACATTTCGCGGTCATCAGGAAGGTGCCGATGAGATTGACCTGGATGACCTTGGTGAAGCTCGCGAGATCATGCGGCTCGATGGCGCCGGTATCCTTGTTCTTGCGCGTGATGCGCTTTGCGATGGCGATGCCGGCGCAGTTGACAAGGATCCGCTCGACGCCGATGGCCTTGCGCGAGGCGGCAAGCGCCGCATCGACGCTCGCTTCGTTGGTGACATCGCATTTCTGAAAAATGCCCCCGATGGCCTTGGCGTGCGCTTCACCGAGATCGGCGTTGAGATCGAGAATCGCGACCCTCACGCCGGCGTCGGCAAGCGCCTTGGCCGTGGCGCCGCCGAGGCCCGATGCGCCGCCGGTGACGACGGCCGCAATGTTGCTTCCAAGCTGCATGGCGAACTCCGGTGATCTGGCATGCCTCTAGGCCGCGAGAGCTCCAGAGCGCTGCCGCGGCGCGTGCCTTGTCTCTAGGAGGGGCCAGGCGCCCAGTAAAGCCTGTTGGCGTCAGCCATGGCTCGAGGCGGCTTCTGGGCTGGCTGCGTCGTTTGCTGGAAATATGAGCAATGTGGTGTCCGGACAGGCAAGAAACGGTAGGCATTTTGCACAAGAAATACTCAACAGAAGGTACATGCGATTGTTGCGCAACATCGTTTTAGATAATTGATTTGTTGAGAAAATAACGTTGAGTCTGATTGACCGAGTCAGACTAGATATCCTCACACATGATTGAGGAGGCAAGGATGCGACCCGGGGGAGCTTTCTGGAATTGGAAAAAGCTCGGAGCCAGTCTGGTGATGCTGGCGATCGGAGGCGCCTTGGCGATCGGACCCGCGGTCGCCGATGGCTTTGCAAAGCCGAGGAGCCTCAAGGATGCGCCTGCCGAGGCGCCGAAGAGCGATCTGCAGATCAGCTACAACTTCGCGCTGACCAGCGAGTACGTATTCCGAGGCTTCTCGCAGTCGGCCGAAGACCCGACCGTGCAGGCCGGCGCCGACCTCACCTACAAATGGTTTTATGCCGGTATCTGGTCCTCCGGGATCGACTTCGGTCGGGATCCGACGATCACCGGCAATGACTTCGCCCATATCGAGGTGGATCTCTACGCCGGCATCAAGCCGGTCATCGGCAAGCTGACCTTCGATTTCGGGGGCATCTACTATGCCTATCCGGGCGCGCGAGACGGCGCGCTCAGCATCTATCGCGAGCTCGACTACTTCGAGTTCAAGGCCGGCGTCAGCGTCGAGGCTTGGAAGGATGCGACGGTCGGCGTGACCGTCTTCTACTCGCCCGAATACACCAACGAGACAGGAAAGGTCTGGACCGTTGAAGGCGCGTTCGCGCAGGTGTTGCCGAAAATTCGCGACATCGTCCCGACCTTCAGCGCGCTCGTCGGATATCAGAAGGGTGAGGATCTGCGATATCTCGCCAACGTCACAAACAACAACGGCGACGACTATTTCTACTGGAACGCTGGCGTCGCGCTCGCCTTCCACGAGCGCTTCTCGGTCGACTTCCGCTACTGGGATACGAACGTGAAGAGCAACAACGCTGCGGGCGGCGGCATCGATGGCTTCTGCACCGGCCGGATCTTCCAGTGCGACGAGCGCTTCGTGGCGACCGCCAAGGTCACCTACTGAGACGGCAACGCCGACTTGCGTCTCTCCCCCGGGGGCGGCAAGCGTCGGGACACCAGTGTCCCGACGCCTGTTGTATTGGTAGGGGACTTCAGCGGTTGTCGCCGTCGAGAATGTTGCCGAGGCCGCCGAGCAGCGATCCCTCGCCCTTGCCGCCGCCGGCGGCCATCAGCATTCGACCGGCGAGTCGCGAGAAAGGCAGCGACTGGAGCCACACCTTTCCGGGGCCGCGCAACTGCGCGAAGAACACGCCCTCGCCGCCGAAGATCATTGATTTCACGGAGCCGGCGCGCACGATGTCGAAGTCGACCGTCGGCGTCATGGCGGCGACGCAGCCGGTGTCGACGTGCAACTCCTCGCCGGGCCCGAGCTCTCGCTCGACGATACAGCCACCCCCGTGGATGAACGCCCAGCCGTCGCCCTCGAGCTTCTGCATGATGAAGCCCTCGCCGCCGAAGAGACCGGTCATGATCTTGCGTTGGAAGAAAATGCCGATCGAGACGCCCTTGGCGGCGCACAGGAAGCTGTCTTTCTGAGCGATGAGCTGGCCACCCATCTCGGCGAGATGGAAGGGCAGGATGGTGCCGGGGAACGGTGCGGCGAACGCCACGCGGGCCTTCCCCTGCCCGGTGTGCGTAAAGACGGTCATGAACAGGCTCTCGCCCGTCAGTAGCCGGCGGCCGGCGGCGCCGAGCTTGCCGAAGAAGCCGGAGCTCTGCCGGGAGCCGTCGCCAAAAACGGTGTCCATGCTGACCTGCGGGTCCTTGAACATCATGGCGCCGGCCTCGGCAATGGCGCTTTCGCCGGGATCGAGTTCGATCTCGATGAACTGCATTTCCTGACCGGTGATCTGGTAGTCGATGTCGTCAGCGGACGCGGACGGGCCGGAGGGGGGAGCGGCTCTGCCAAAGACCATGGGTAGGTTCTCCTTGAAGGGACAGTCGCAAGGTCCAACGCAAGAAATGGGTCTGACAAGGGATCGGATCGTCCGATGCGGCCCCGCTCAGCCGAATATGCGCGAAATTCGGGTAAAAAGGTTGGCGCGCGAAGCGATCCGCGCCCCGTCATCCTGACAGTCGCTCGGGTTTGGACGGCACGGCGAGCCCGCCCGGCGCAGGCGCAAAGCGCGATTAGGGCCGTCCCCGATCGGGGTTGTGGGCAGGCAAATCGCGCTCCCGAGCGCCAATGCTATAGTGCCGGTATGACCGACGACACAGCCACTCCCGAGAGCAAAAGCGCGGCCCGCATCAGCGTACCCGGCGGCGAGCCGGTGCCGGTGGGAAAGGGCAGCCATGTCTACCTGATCGACGGCTCGGGCTACATCTTCCGCGCCTTCCACGCGTTGCCGCCGCTGACGCGGCCTTCGGACGGACTGCCGGTCGGGGCAGTGCACGGCTTCTGCGCCATGCTCTGGAAGCTGTTGCAGGATGCCCGCAGCGGCAAGGGGCCCACCCATATCGCCGTCATCTTCGATGCCGCGCGCGACACCTACCGCAACGCCATTTACGAGAAGTACAAGGCCAACCGTCCGCCGCCGCCGGAAGAGCTCGTCCCCCAGTTCCCTTTGATCCGCGATGCGGTCAAGGCGTTCAACATCGCCTCCATCGAGCAGGACGGCTATGAGGCCGACGACCTGATCGCGACCTATGCGAAGGAGACCCTGGCGAAGGGCGGGGACGTGACGATCGTGTCCTCCGACAAGGATCTCATGCAGCTCGTCCGTCCGGGCGTCGCCATGCTCGATACGATGAAGAACCGGACGATCGGCCGCGACGAGGTGCTTGAGAAGTTCGGCGTCGAGCCCGAGAAGGTGGTCGACGTGCAGTCGCTCGCGGGCGACTCGGTCGACAACGTGCCGGGCGTACCCGGCATCGGCGTCAAGACGGCGGCCGAGCTCATCAAGGAATACGGCGATCTCGACACCCTGCTCGCCAGGGCAGGAGAGATCAAGCAGCCGAAGCGGCGCGAAAAGCTGATCGAATTCGCCGACCAGGCGCGGCTCAGCCGCGAGCTCGTCCGCCTCAAGGACGACGTGCCGTTGGCAGTGCCGCTCGAGCGCCTCGGACTGAGGGAGACCGATCCAGGGCCGCTTCTCGCGTTCCTGCGCCAGATGGAGTTCAACACGCTGACCAAGCGGATTGCGGAGGCCTTGAAGGTCGAGGTGCCGCCACCGCTCGAACGCTCCGTCGGATCGAGTCTCAAGGGCGCGAAGCAGGCGATGGCCGCGGCGAAGGATGATGAGGCACCCGCGGCTGCAGCAAACCCGGGCCGGGACCCGGCCGGCGAAGGAGCGGGAGCGCCGGCGGCCGCGGCGAAGGCGGCACGCGTCGCGGCGCGCGAGCCCAGGATCGACCGGGCGGGCTATGAAACGGTGCGTGACATTGCGACGCTCAGCAAGTGGATCGAGGCTGCCGCTGAGACGGGGCGGG
>CAYWBX010000335.1:0-4706 GCA_964456015.1 uncultured Hyphomicrobiaceae bacterium
GAATGCGCCGATCGTCCAGGACGTCGAAAGCAGCGGATCGGACGACTTGTGTGGAAGCCGCGTCATGTACGCCGGCGGCGCAAGACACGTCAGGGGGGACTCCACATCGACCGCCCACCATTCACGCGGATGATCATGAAGATACTTGCCGAGCAAGCCCTCGCTGTTTCCGAGGCCATCGGGATGGTCGGAGCACGCAGAATTGAAGAGTAACCTTGGTGAGTTGAGAGGACCGCACGCAAGCACAAATGCGCTCGCGGGAACTCTGTGCTGGGTCAGCGTCCGCCGATCGGTATAGATCGCTGAAGTAACCTTGCTCGCAGTGCGGTTCCATTCGAGCTTGATCGCATGGGCATGGGTGAGGAGGCGGAACTCAGGCCGGCCGACATACTTTGCAAGAAGCTTGCTGTGGCTGTTGAACGAGGTGCCTCGACGAAGCAGGAGAAAGGGTCTGCCGTCGGCCAGCGGCATGACTGTGAACCCTTGTCCTCGCTTGTGCGCGGACCGCGCGACCGCCAGCCAGTCGTCGGGCAGCGTGTGGCGGAAATCGCAGTAACCGGGCGGCAGAATCGGCACTTCCCGCGGATCGGCGGTAATCTCCATCGTCCGCTCCGCACGTTCGTAGAATGGAGCAAGCTCCTCGTAGGTGACCGGCCAGCGGTATCTCTCGTGAACCTGCGCGCCGGCGGTGAAGTCTTCGGCGCAGAATCTCGGAACCGCTCCGGTCCATTGGTTCGAGAGGCCGCCCAACGCGTATGTGTAATCAAGGTCCGTCCGCGGGTCTCCGGTGGCGATCAGTCCGGGTGTGCGGGTGAGGGGCGGCAGTCTGCGGTACAAGTTCCGTCCTGCCATCCTGAGCAGGAGGCCCCGCTGAATGTCGTCGCCGCTTTCCAACAGCGTCACAGGTATCCGGTTGCGCAGGAGCTCGTACGCGGCCATGGCGCCGGCCGGCCCGCTGCCAATGACCACGACACCGCGTTCGTCATTCATGCGCCACCTATGCTGCGTCGTTCGTGCCCGAGGTCAATCGCCTTCGGGCTGCGTGATGAGTGACAGTTCATTGCGATGCGTCAAAATTGTTTCGGCTGTCAGACGGGGTTGGTGCGTGACGAGCTCTCTGTCGCCCCAATCGCGGCGGATCTGTTAGGGTGTCGTCGCGGGCGTCGTGACGACGCGCATGGCTGGCTGCGGCACGTGACGGATTCGGTTTGTCCAATAACGTTCCTCATCTCCTCAATGTTTGCTGCACACGCCGCTTGTGCCATTCCCAGGCCGTCTCGACGATGGCGTCGATGTCCGTGATCCGAGGCTTCCAATGCAAGTCCCGTGCAGCGCGCGCCGAATTGCTGATGAGCCGCGCCGGGTCTCCTGCTCTACGACTTCCCAGCTTGACGGGGACGGGCTTGCCGGTGACGCGCTCGACGGAGGCGATAACCTCGCGGACCGAATAGCCAAGCCCATTGCCTAGATTGAAGGCGCCCAGACCGAGGCCCTGCTCCAGGGCTTTGAGCGCCAGCACATGCGCCGCGGCAAGATCCGTCACGTGGATGTAGTCGCGGATGCAGGTTCCGTCCGGCGTCTCGTAGTCGGTGCCGAAAATGGTGATGTCCTTCCGGTCTCCCGAAGCGGCCTCGAGGACCAACGGAATGAGGTGCGTTTCGGGATCGTGGACCTCGCCGATTTCCATGTCGGGATCGGCGCCGGCGGCGTTGAAGTAGCGCAGGCTAATCGACCGCAGACGGTGGGCGGCGTGGAAATCGGCGAGCATGCGCTCGACCATGAGCTTCGATGCACCATACGGGTTGATCGGGACCTGCGCCGACGTTTCATCAATCGGGATCGTGGCGGGAACGCCGTAAGTGGCGCACGTGCTCGAGAGCACGAACTGGTCGACCCCGTGATCTCTGAGCGCCTCGAGCAGGGTCAGAGAGCCCGCCACATTGTTCCGATAGTACTTGCCGGGATCGGTGACGGACTCGCCGACGTAAGCGAAGGCGGCGAAGTGGAGGCAGGCCGCCGGGCGATAGGTTTCGAGGACCTTGTCGAGGGCAGCCCGGTCGAGGATGTCGCCCGTCTCGAGTGGTCCCCACTTGACGGCCCATCGGTGGCCCGACGACAGATTGTCGTAGGCGATGGGCAGATAGCCGGCTTGCGCGAGGCCCTTGCAGGTGTGCGATCCGATATAGCCTGCGCCCCCCGTGACGAGAACGGTCCTGGCATCGCCCGTCGTCATGTCAGCCTCGCAATCGCTTCCGCCACTGATCCGGCGGCCATTGGGGCGGACGTGCCCGTTGCCAGGTTTTGCGGTCTCTTGCCGGCCTGGTTCGCAGCCGTTCCATGTGATGCCAGCCGCTCACGGCGCCACCTACTCGAGCTCTGTCAGGTGACGCAGGACGCGCGCCGGATTGCCGGCCGCTACGCAGCGTGGCGGGACGTCCTTGGTGACGATGCTGCCCGCCCCGATCACCGCGCGGGTGCCGATGCGCACACCGGGAAGGATGATCGACTTCGATCCGATCCAGGCATGATCCTCGATCACGACCGGCGCCGACGGCGGAAGCTTGGTCCGCTCAATGATGTCGTGCTGATTGTTATCCATGATGAAGGTGTAATGGCCGAGATGACAGTCGGCACCGATTTCGACCGACGTGCGCGCGGCAATGGACGAGCCGTAGTTGATGAATGTGCGATTTCCAACCGATATGCGTCCCGAATCGTACGTCGCGAGCTCGACGGGCACGAGTGTCCCGACGAAGCTGACGCCTCGGCCGAGAATGATTTCGCCGCTTCCCGACACGCAGACGCGCCCCTGCAGACGCACCGACAACGGCACTTTCGCCTTGCCCAGGAAGCGAACCTGGGCATTCACGATGCTACAGATGTCTGCGATCTGCCCGACGGGTGACGCCATCTTGATGGATTTCGAATGCTGTCGTCCTCGGGCGCCTTCAAGATCCGGGCCACGCGGCAGTCTTCAGTCAGCAGGGGAGGCGGTCGGAGCGAACAAATCCCGACGGGCAGGTCTCACGCCACTTTCCGGTCGCTGTAGTAGTTCTGGTATCGGTCACCCTTGTAGTGCTCGATGCTGCGCAGCGCCGAGGGATCGGCTTTGTTGAGGACGACGCAGAGGAGCCGGTCCAGCAGCGGCGCCCCCTCCGCGAGGCTTTCCAGGACCACCCGCTGGCTGGTCTTGCCCCATTCGATGACGAAGACGAAGGCATCGCAGTGCCTGGCGATCATCTTATAGTCGACGACCACCGCCATGGGCGGCGCCTCTACGAGCACCAGGTCGTAGGCCTCGCGCGCGGCAGCGATGACCTGCTCCATCTGGGGCGAGCCGAGCAACTCCGCCGCATTGGGCACTCTGTCGGTCCCCGGGCACGGCAGAACGTCAAGCTTCAGCACGTCGTTTCGGACGACGAACTTGGAAAGCGAATTCGGTGCGGCAAGCGCCTCTCTTAGGCCTTCGGTGGCCTCCGGGGCCACCCGCTTCGTCAGCGACTGGCGATGGAAGTCAGCGTCGATCATCAAGACCCGGATGGTCGCATGGCGGGCAAAGTGCGCTGCGAGATTCGTCAAGACCGTCGTCTTACCTTCTCCGGGAACGGAGGAGAGCACGCCGACAACCTTCGCCCCGGATTCGCGCTGCGCCAGGCTGATCGTCGCCCACATGCTGCGCAGAGTCTGGGCATAGCGCGAGAATGGCGCTTCAAGTGCGTAGAGCCCGGCTTCCAGCGCGGCGCGGTCTTTCGAGCCCGAGAGGCTTGGCAGGACGGCGCACGGCAGTCCGGTTGCGCTCGTGACCTGTTGACAGGTCCTGAAGACCCCGAACGGGAAGTTTCTCGCCAGGACGAAGGCGGCGCCCAAAAGGAGTCCGAGCATCGAGCCGCCGGCCAGGATCACCATCCGCTTCTTGGCCGACTCCGTCTGCATAGGGGGAGCAGCCCGCTTGAGGATGCGGGCATCCGGCGCAATCGTCGGCTGCACCTCGAACTTGTGCATCTCGCTCAGCTGCTGCAGCATGCGGTTGTAAAGGCCGCGCAAGGTCTCGGCCGCGGTCTCGAGTTCACGCATGCGGCCCTTGACCTCGCTGTTGGCGCCTTCCTCGCCCATGACCTTCGCAATGGTTGCCGAGAGCTCGTCGTAGCGGGCACGCGCAAGCTCATACTCCTTGCTGAACGATCCGGAGATGCGCTTCTGCTCGCTTGCGATGGCGTCGCGCACCTCGTCGATCCGGTTGCGAAGCTTGACCGCCGCCAGATGGTCCTTGCCGACCCGGCCTTCAATGTCGTTGAGGCGCGTGGTGAGGTCCAGCAACTGCGCGCGCAGCCGCGTGATGAGTTCGTTGTCGGGCGTGAAGAGGGCGTTTTCCTCCGCTGAACTCGCCGCGCGCTCCATTCGCGCCCGCGCCTCGGCCATGGCGATGCGCGCATTGGTGAGATGGTTCTGCAATGCGGTGAGCTCTTCGCCCGTGAGCGTGGTCTTGGCGGAGCCGATCAGGTTGTTGGCCATCTTGTATTCCAGGAGCGCGCGCTCGGCATCTTTGGCTTGGCGCTTCAGCTCCTCGACGCGCTCCTGCACCACCTTGCCGGCCACATTCGTCGATTTCACCTTGTTGGCGATGCTCGCGTTCATGTACGTGTCGACGATCGCGTTGGCGATCGTCGCGGCCTTGACCGGGTCCCGCGACGCGAAGGCGACGTTGA
>CAYWBX010000336.1:0-4702 GCA_964456015.1 uncultured Hyphomicrobiaceae bacterium
CTGTGCGGCGACGGCCTGTGCCGCAGCTGACGAGCGGCGTCATTCCGCAAGCGGCGGTGGTGGCGGCCGGCTCCGGCCGCGCCTTCGTCGATTTCCAGAACGATGTGACGGCGAAAGACATCCGGCTTGCCGCTCAAGAGGGGTTTCGTTCGATCGAGCACATCAAGCGATACACCACGACCGGAATGGCGACGGATCAGGGCAAGACAAGCAACGTCAATGCGCTGGCGATGGCGTCCCATGCACTCGGGCGTCCCATCCCCGGTGTCGGTCACACGACGTTCCGTCCTCCCTATACGCCCGTAACGTTCGGCGCGCTGGCCGGGCCTGCGCGCGGCACCGCCTTCGACCCCGTCCGGCGCACGCCGATCGACGGCTGGGCCCGGCGGCACGGGGCCGTCTTCGAGGATGTCGGGCAGTGGCAGCGCGCCCGCTACTTCCCGCGGACCGGCGAGACGATGCAGCGCGCCGTCGCGCGCGAATGCCGGACGGTGCGCGCCCGCGTCGGCGTCTTTGACGCCTCGACGCTCGGCAAGATCGAAGTCGTCGGTCCGGACGCCGGCCGCTTCCTCGATCGCATGTATGTGACGCCGATTGCACGGCTCGCGGTCGGGCGGTGTCGCTATGCGGTGCAACTGAACGATGCAGGCTTCGTCATCGACGACGGGATCGTCGCGCGCCTCGAGCCGGACCGCTATCACGTGACGACGACGACGGGCGGCGCCGCCCGGGTTCTCGCCCTGATGGAGGATTTCCTCCAGACCGAGTTTCCTGACTTGCGGTGCTGGTTGACCTCGACAACCGAACAGTGGGGCGTGATCGCCGTGCAGGGCCCGAGGGCGCGAGACGTGCTGCAGCCGCTCGTGAGCGACATCGATCTATCGCCGTCGGCATTGCCGCATATGTCTGTCGCCGCCGGGCGCATCGCAGGCGTGCCGATGCGCCTATTCAGAGTGAGCTTCACCGGCGAACTTGGCTTTGAGGTCAACGTCCCGTCTGGTCAGGCGGAGGCGGTGTGGGAATGCGTCATGGCCGAGGCCGAGCGCCACGGCGGCGCCGCCTACGGCACCGAGGCGATGCACGTGCTGCGCGCCGAGAAGGGCTACATCATTGTCGGTCAGGAGAGCGACGGGACGGTGACGCCTCGGGATCTGGGTTTTGGCGACGGCGCTGCAAAGGCGGATTTTGTCGGCAAGCGCGCCCTCGCACGGCCGGACATGACAAAGCCTGATCGGCCGCAGCTTGTCGGCCTGTTGCCGCTGGACCCTTCGACCGTGCTCGAGGAGGGCGCTCAGATCACGCAGGACGTCCATCCCCGGCCCGGCGCCCGTGCCATCGGCCACGTCACCTCGTCCTACTGGAGTCCGACGCTCGGCCGCGCGATCGCGCTTGCGCTCGTCGCTGGCGGTCGAGGCCGCCTGGGGGAACGCCTTTATGTCCCGATGCCGGCTGGCGCGCTGACAGTTGAGGTGACTGCGCCGGCCTTCTTCGATCCGACCGGGGAGAGGCTCCATGACTGACGCGACAGGCACCGGCGCACCGGCTTCTCCGTTCCGGGGACTTGCGCTTCCGGCGAGCGCCGGGGTCTGCGCCGTCACCGAAACGTGTGCGACGGCGCGCCATGTGCTCAGAGCCGATCCGGAGACGGCTGCGGCGCTCGCCGGCCTTGCCGCGCTGCCGTTTCCTGCAGCCCTCAACCGGATTGCGGCGGAGCGGGAGCGCGCCCTGCTGGTGGCCATGCTGGGTCCCGACGAGTGGCTGGTTTGGGCCACACCGGATACGGCGGCCCGGGTGCTGCAGGACCTCGCGCGGGCGAAAGCGGCGGGACACGTGTTCTCGCTGGTGGATGTCTCCGACAGGTTTTGCGGCATGGACCTCGCAGGGCCCGCCGTCGAGGACGTGATTGCCTCGGGCTGTCCCCTGCCCCTCGACCCTGCGGGCTTCCCCGTTGGACGGGTCACGCGGACCGTGTTCCACCGGACGGAGATCATTCTGGCGAGGATGGACTCCGCGTCGTTTCGCTTGGAATGCGGGCGCAGCTTTCTGCCCTATGTGGCGCATCATCTCACGGCGGCGGTGGTTGCGCAGACGGCGCTGCGGCGACATCAGGGTGACCGAAGGTGAGGGGCTATCCCCGCGCCGTCACCAATTTTGTTGCAACCGGGCGGCGTTTCGGCTTTAGTGCCGTCCGTTCGGCGCTCGAGGTCACCCTTGGCGCCCCGTAACTCAGACCGAGCCCATGAACCGGCCAGCGACATTGGCGATCCTCGGCACGCCCGCCCCCCTCGGCGGAGCGACGCTCGGCCTTATTCTGCTCCTTACCAGCCCCTGAGCCATTGAGGCCCCGGACCGCTCCGGGGCGGGCGCTCAGGGGAACCTATCGATGAACGAGCTTCGGTGAAGAATGGCCGGCTCGCGAGCGATGCTGGCTGGATGTGGGATCTGCAACATGAATGCGAATGGCAAGCTGGACACGGCGGCGGTGATCGCCAACAACGCCAAGAAGGACGCCAAAGACCGGGTCATCATTTTCGATACGACCCTGCGTGATGGCGAGCAGTCGCCTGGCGCCGCAATGACGCTCGAGGACAAGCTGAAGGTCGCCGAGATCCTCGACGAGATGGGCGTGGACGTCATCGAGGCCGGGTTTCCGATATCCTCCAACGGCGACTTCGAGGCCGTCTGTGAGATCGCCAAGATCGTGAAGAACTCGGTCGTGTGCGGCCTCGCACGTTCGAGCTTTGCCGACATCGACCGGGCGGGCGAGGCGGTGCGGTTCGCCAAGCAGCCGAGGATTCACACCTTCATCTCGACAAGCCCCGTCCATCGCAAATGGAAGCTGCAGATGGACGCCGAGCAGGTGATCGCGGCGGTTGGCGCGAGCGTCGCGCGCGCGAGAAACTACACCGACAACGTCGAATGGAGCGCGGAGGATGCGACGCGCACCGAGCGCGACGTGCTGCTTCGCTGCTGCGAGCTCGCCATCAAGCAGGGCGCAACCACCATCAACATCCCTGACACCGTTGGCTATTCGGTGCCGGAAGAATACTACGAGCTCATCAAGATGCTGCGCGAGACGGTGCCCGGCGGCGACAAAGTCATCTGGTCGACACATTGCCACAACGATCTCGGCATGGCGGTGGCGAATTCGCTGGCCGGTATCCGCGCTGGAGCCCGCCAGGTCGAGTGCACCATCAATGGCCTCGGCGAGCGCGCGGGCAATGCCGCGCTCGAAGAAATCGTCATGGCGATCCAGGTGCGGGGCGACGTGCTGCCGTTCTGGACGGCCGTCGACTCGACGAAATTCATCCGTGCCACGAAGCTCGTCTCGGCGGTCTCGGCGTTTCCGGTGCAGTACAACAAGGCGGTGGTCGGCCGGAACGCCTTCTCGCACGAGAGCGGCATCCATCAGGACGGGATGCTGAAGAATGTCGAGACTTACGAGATCATGAAGCCGGAAAGCGTCGGCCTCTCGAAGTCGACGCTGTCGCTCGGCAAGCTGTCCGGACGCGCGGCCTTTCGCGACAAGCTGCGCCAGCTCGGCTATGAGCTCGGCGACAACGCCTTCCAGGATGCCTTCCGTCGCTTCAAGGATCTGGCCGACAAGAAGAAGCTTGTCTTTGATGAGGACATCGAGGCCCTGGTCGATCAGGAAGTCGCGAGCCGCTCCGACCGCATCCGCGTCGCGTCCCTCGAGGTGATTGCAGGAACGGGCGGACCGGCGCGGGCGAAGATCACGCTCGAGATCGACGGCGTGCCGAAGTCGGCCGAGGTGACGGGCGACGGCCCGGTCGACGCCACGTTCAAGGCCATCAAAATGGTGGTGCCGCACGAGGCGCGGCTGCCGCTCTATCAGGTGATGGCGGTCACCGAGGGCACCGATGCCCAGGCCGAAGTCATGGTGCGCCTCGAGGAGGACGGCAAGCAGGTAACGGGCCGTGGCGCCGATACCGATACGCTGGTCGCCTCTGCGCGGGCTTACGTCACGGCCCTCAATAAGCTGATTGCCAAGCGTCTGCGGGGCCCGAGCGCCCAGGCAATGACCGGCTGAGTCGGCCGGGTTGCCGGCTCACCGTCACGTGATAGGCCGGTGCGCATCCGCGCGCCGGCATCGCACGGTCGGGTGAGGCGGCCTCCGTGACGTCAAGGCGAGGGGAGGCATCGGTCAAGGTTCGGGGCGGCCGCGGCCGGTACGGTCCGGACCGACACGGTTGCGTGCCGTGCAAGTGGCGCCTCGCGCAGCCAACCCCGCCAAAATTCTGGTCCCCCGGCGATCCAGCCGCGATCGGCACTGTCCCGTCCGCTGTCGTGCGGGTGGCAATCCGCGTCTTGCGTAGACGGGCGCGGCAAGGCAGTGTCCCGCACGCTTGCATGATTCATGCGCGGCGCGTCGCGAGGGTCGGCTCGGGACCGGCGGCCCCGTACAAGCCCAGGTCAAGGGCAGCGGGCAGTTGGGGGGTGCCATGTCTGGCTCAGAGGAACCGCAGCGGCGGTTCGCGTTCACGTTCGGGCTCGAGCGATTGGGTCTTGTCGCGCTCAGAGCCCCGCGGGTCGCCGGCATCGTCATCCTGCTGCTGTCGCTTCTTGCCGTCTGGGGCGTCTTGCGGCTCAAAGTGGACGATTCCCTCTCCGAGCTGTTCCGGACCAACACAGCGGACTTTCGCCAGTACGAACTCGTCGATCGCCTCTTTCCATCGAGCGA
>CAYWBX010000337.1:0-4684 GCA_964456015.1 uncultured Hyphomicrobiaceae bacterium
GTCGAGGTCGCAGAGCTCCGCGCCCGCCTGCCCCAGGAACCGCTTGCGGATGCGCCATCGCGCACCCTGCGCATCGAATTCAACCTCGACGGTCGGCGCGCCGCCGCCGTAGGGCGTCGCCTCCCTGACGTGCTCATTCCGCGCCGTGTGCTTCTCGAACAGCGCCAGCCTCAGCGCCGCGAGCAGTGTCGACTTGCCAAGCTCATTGGGCCCCGCCAGCACATCGAGCCGGCCCGACAGCCCCTCGATGGCGACCGGCTCGCCGAACCGGCCGAACTCGGCAACGCGTATTGCCCGGATCTTCATGCCGGCCTCTCCGGCCGCAGAGCACGCGCAAGCGCCAGAAGCCGCCTGAGCGCCAGCTGCGCGACCTCCCGCTCCGAGGCGCTGCCCCCTTCGCTCGCCCGTGCCGCCAGCCGTTCCGCGACGCTCGCGAGCGCTGGATCGTCGAGCCGCGCGCAATCCTCCCGATCGACGACGACCGCAAGGCCGGACCGGTCCTCCTGCAACGCAAAGACCATCCGCCGCAAGAGCTCGGCACGCTGCGCGATCGTCGCCTCGCCCGCGATGTCCGTGGCGCCCGCGAGGCGCAGCCGCAGAATGAGCGCGCCGGCCGCGGGCCCGAGCGCCGCAATCTCCGTCTCGAGCGCCGCGAGCCCGTCCGCAGCCGGGGCTTCGACGGTTCGCTCGATCCAGCGGAACCGGCCGGTCGGCGCACGCTCGACCTGCGCCCGCCCGGCCGTGGCGCGCACGATGAGCACGTGCCCCGCCGCATTGTCCACGAAACCGTCTGGCTCAGGCGTGCCCGAGTACCAGGTGCGCGGATTGATCTCGAGCGCGCCGTGCCAGTCGCCAAGCGCGAGATAGGCGAGGCCGGCTGTCTCCGCCCGCTCCGGTGAGATCGCCACCTTCGCCTCGCCGAGACCGCCGAAGCCCTTGATGGACCCGTGCGCCATCCCGATGCGGATCGTACCTGCCGGCGTCGCCGCCTGGTCCATCCACGCCGTCGGATCGCTGCTCATGGCCTTGGCCGTGAGCGACGCCGGCAACAGGAACACGCCCGGCTCCATCTCCGTCGGTTCGGGTTTCAGATGCACGCGGATGTTGCCTGCCGGTCGCAAGCCTGCCGCCACGTGCCAGACGCCGCCCGGCCGCGCCGGGTCGTGATTGCCGGCAATGAAATGCCAGATGAGGTCGCGATGGAGCGCGAGCTTTCCGAGCACCGTCGCCACCGTCTCAGGCTTCAGTGTCTCGCTGTCGAAGATATCGCCGGCCGCCAGAATGTGCCGCGCCCCGGCGCCGCGAGCCGCCTCCGCGATGCGGTCGATGACGTCGATGCGGGCCTGCCGGAGCACCGCGCCCGTTTCGCCGTCGAAACGGCCGAACGTCTTGCCGATCTGCCAGTCGGCCGTGTGGACGAACACGAAGTCCATGCCCCGCTCCCTGCCTGTCGCGACAGGTATATGTTCGATTTTTGTTCTAGGCAAGAACCATTGCCGTCCGGATGCCCGGCGTCGGACGAGCCGGCGGAAAAGATTAAGCAGTAAAAAGCTTTACTCCGCCGCCCAGCCATAGTGGCGCCGCGCCGCCTCGGGGCTGACGAGCCCATCCTCGACGTCGGCCGCGACCGCGGATCGCGCGCGCTGCCGCGGGTCCCCGACCCCGCCGCCGCCGGCCTCGGTGATCGTCATCAGGTCGCCGGGTGCCACCTCGATGCGGCCCTTCGCATGTACGGGCTTGCCGTTGACGGCATGTCTCCTGAGTGACCCTTGCCCGCCGCCGGCGATGCCGCGCGCCGGGAACTCCGTTCGATTGCCCATTCCGAGCATGACGAGAGTGTCGCCGGTGTCGTTGCGGATCACCACCTCCTGCCCGAGCCCGCCGCGCCATTGTCCGGGCCCGCCCGAGTCGGGCACAAGCCGTTTCGAAACGACGGTCGTGTGCGTCAGGGTCTCCCAGACCTCCACCGGCACCACCGCCATGTTCGAGGGATGCGGCAGCGTCGACCAGCCGTCGAGGCCCTTGAGCGCGCCGTAGCCCCCGGCCGCGAAGTAAAGCGACGTGAACGGCCGCCCGTCGCGCCGCCGCCCCTGGAAGGTGATCAGGTTCATCATGCCGCTGTCGGCCTGCACCCGATCGGGCGCCGCCTCCGCCAGCGCGCCGTAGATGAGCGGCGTGATGAAGTGGCCCATGGCGTGCCGTCCGCCCGTCGGGAAAGGCGGCAGCGCGTTGAGGATGCACCCTGGCGGCGCCTTCGCCGTGATCGGCGCTGCCGAGCCCTGGTTGTTCGGGATCGACGGCAGCGTCAACGACTTGATCGCGTGCAGCACCATGGCGTTCGTGTAGCAGAAGGGCACGTTGACGCCTGCCTTCACAGAGCCGCTCGTGCCCTCGAAATTGACCGCCACGGTCTCGCCTTTGACGTCGATGGTAACCGCCAGTTCCACCGGCGCGGCGAACCCTTCGACGCTGATCCGGTTTTGGTACCGCCCGTCCTTGAGCTCCCGGATCTTGGCGCGCATCTGCGTCTCGGACTGGCCGCGGATCGCTCTCGACAGCCCGGCGAGGTCGTCCAGCCCATACTCGTCCATGAACGCGAGAATCTCGCGCCCGCCGACCTCGTTGCAGGCGACGTTCGCCATCACGTCGCCGATCGTCTGCTCTGGCACCCGCACGTTGTTGCGGATGATCTCGATCACGAGCTCGTTGAGCCGGCCCGCCTCGTAGAGCTTGAGGGGAGGCAGCCTGAGCCCCTCCTGATAGATTTCCGTCGCCGACGAGCCGAATCCCGAGCCGCCAATGTCGGGCAGATGCGTGATCGACACCGTGTAGGCGACGATGCGGCCGTTTCGGAAGACCGGGCGCAGCATGGTGATGTCGTAGAGGTGCCCGGTGCCGAGCCAGGGGTCGTTTGTGACGATGATGTCGCCGGGTTTCAGCGTCTCGGCGGGAAACTTCGCCAGCATGTGCCGCGCCGTCACGGGCGCGCTGCCGATGAACGCCGGGATGCCGAACGTGCCCTGCGCCATCGTATGGGTCTCGGCATCGAGCACGGCCACCGTCAGATCGTAGCTTTCATAGACGATGGTCGAGAACGACGACCGGATCAGCGTCGAGACGATCTCGTCCGTGAGCGAGACGAGCCTGTCCCACATGATCCCGAGCGAAACGGCGTCGAAGGTATCGTTGCGCATGGCCATCACTTTCTGTCGCTGCCGTCGAGCTCTGCGACGAGATTGAGCTGCCGGTCGACCGTCACGCGGTCGCCGCTGCCGACGACGCAGGTGCTCTCGTGCTCCTCGATGAGCGCCGGCCCGGCGATGCTCTCGCCGGGTTTGAGGCCATAGCGGTCGTAAACCGGCCACTCCGCGAGTTCACCCTTTGCCGGGTCGAACGCCCGCCGCGTTCCCTTGAGCGCCCGCGCCGCACCCGTCTTGCCCGCAAGCGCCACTCCGTCGCCGAGCCGGGGCGTGGGAGCGACCGCCTCGACCTTCCAGTTGACGATCTCCATGGGCTCATCGAGCCGCAAGGTGTAGGCGGCTTCGTAGGCCGCCCCGAACAGTTCCTCGAGGCCGCCGAAGAGGACGCCCGCGTCTGCCGCCTCGGGCAATGTCACCTCGATCTCGTGGCCCTGGCCCTGATAGCGCATGTCGAGCCGGCGCACGAGGCGCACCGACTCGCGCGGCACGCCGGCTTGATCGAGGTAGGCGAGGGCATTCTCCTCGAGCGCGCGGAACGTCCGGCCGAAGTCGGCGGCGTCGATGTCGGCGACATGGATGCGCCTTGATCGCGCCACCTCGAAGGCGAGCGGGCTGATCAGGAGACCGAGCGCCGACATCACGCCGGCGGCGACGGGAAATATCACGCGCGGGATTTTGAGCTTCCGCGCAATGGCGAGCGCATGCAGCGGCCCCGAGCCGCCGAACGCCACCATGCTGCCTTGCCGGTAGTCGAAGCCCCGCTCGGTCGCATGGATGCGGAAGGCCCGCGCCACGTCCTCGCTGATGATGTCGTGGATGCCCCAGGCGGCGCGCAGGACCGACAGATTGAGCGGCTTTGCCACACCGCGCTCGATTGCAGTCTCAGCCGCGGCCGCGTCGAGCCGCATCTTGCCGCCGAGGAAGAAATTGGCGTCAAGGTAGCCGAGCACGAGATTGGCGTCGGTGAGCGTTGGCCGCTCGCCGCCTTGCCCATAGCAGGCCGGCCCCGGCATCGCGCCGGCGCTGGACGGCCCGACGCGGAGGAGCCCCCGCTCGTCGACCTCGGCGATGCTGCCGCCGCCGGCGCCGATCTCGATCATGTCGATCACCGGAATGCGCACCGGCAGCCCGCTGCCGCGGCGGAACTCGTGCACGCGCGCCACTTCCATGGCGTACTTCTTGACCGGCTCGCCGCCGCGCACAAGCGCGCCCTTGGCCGTCGTGCCGCCCATGTCGAAGGACAGCAGGTTGGCGAGTTTGAGCGATCGCCCGTGATGCGCGCTCATCAGCGCCCCGGCTGCCGGCCCCGACTCGAGCGCGCGGACCGGAAAGCGTCTTGCCGTCTCCGTCGTCAGCGTGCCGCCGCTCGAGCCCATGATGTAAAGCCGTCCCTTGAAGCCGATGCGGCGCAGTTCTCCCTCGAGCCGCGCGAGGTAGCGGTCGAACATCGGCCCGGTAAAAGCGTTGACCGTCGTCGTCGTCCA
>CAYWBX010000338.1:0-4659 GCA_964456015.1 uncultured Hyphomicrobiaceae bacterium
CTCGTTGCGCAGGGCAACTTCACGCCGGGGCATCTCGGCGCGATGCCTTATGTCATCGAAAACGTGCTCAGGTACCACGCACCCGAGACGTTGCGCCCCGGCGACAGCATCCTGCTCAACGATTCGCTTCTCGGCGGCGGCCACTTCCCGGACTTCTTTCTCACCACACCAATCTTTCGAGAAGGACGGCTCATTGCCTACGCGGTGACAACGGCGCATCAAGTCGACATGGGCGGGGCCGCCCCCGGCTCGCAGCGCGTGCAGGGCATCACAGAGGCGTTCCAAGAAGGGCTTCGCATTCTGCCCATCCGTATCGTGCGCGAAGGCCGGTTCGACGAGGACCTCTTGCGCATGATCCTCGGCAACGTGCGCGTTCCCGCCAAGGTGCGCGGCGATCTCAAGGCCCAGCTCAACGCGAACCACGTCTGCGGCGAGCGGCTCAATGAGATGTACGATTCCTATGGCGAGGAGCTGATGGCGCGCACGATCGACGCCATTCTCGAGCATTCCGAGCGCGAGACGCGCGCCATCATCGCGAGGCTGCCGAAGGGACGCTACGAATTCGAGGACCACCTGGACGATGCTGGACCCGGCACCGGTCCGATCAAGGTCAAGGTGGCCGTGACCATCGACGCCGACGGCATCGAGATCGATTTCACAGGCTCGGGCGGCACCGTGCAAGCTGCGCTCAACTCCTACATCAACTACACGCGCGCCTACGGCGTCTTCGCGACGCGCTGTCTGACCGAGGCCAACCTGCCGAACAACGAGGGATCGTTCCGGCCGATCCGCGTCAAAGCGGAAGAAGGATCCTTTTTCAATCCGCGCTTTCCGGCTGCGAGCGGCGGGCGGGCGGCGGTGCAGATCCGCATCTTCGACTGCATCAACGGCGCCTTCGCCAAGTGCATTCCGCACCGCGCCATGGGCGCCTTCTCGCACTGGTCGAACCCGAACATCGGCGGCACCGACCCGCGCACGGGCAAGCCGTTTATCATGTATGACATGCTGCTCGGCGGCTATGGCGGGCGCGCAACGAAGGACGGCGTCGAAGCGATGTCGCCGGTAATGAACTGTTCGAACATCCCCGTCGAGGTGATCGAGCACAACAATCCGGTCGTCGTCGAGCGGTTCGAGCTCATTCCGGACTCAGGCGGTGCCGGCAAGTTCCGCGGCGGGTGCGGCATCCGCAAGGATGTGCGGGTGCTGGCCGACGGCGCCGTGCTGACGCTGCTCGGCGACCGACACAAGATCGCGCCCTACGGTGTGTTCGGCGGACGTCCCGGCGCACTCGGTCAGTCGATCGTGCTCTCAAGCGGCGAGGCGCGGGCGTTGGGCTCGAAAGAGGTCGTCACACTGAGGTATGGCGATGTCGTGAGCCTGAGGACATCAGGCGCCGGCGGTTACGGGCCGCCCGAGGAACGTGACGCGGACGCCATCGCGGCCGACATCGCGGACGGCTACGTCACGACAGAGGGAGCGCTCAAGGCCTACGGGCCGCGGGCGGTCAAGCCGGCACGCGAGACGTGAGAGGGAGAGACGCATCGCCGGGGCGGGAGGCTTCCTGCTTCGAAAGCGGAGCTTGCCGGCAGCCGGCTCGCTGCGTTGCGACAGCGGCAAGCAAGAGCGGTGCGCCCCGGCTCGCGTCGCAGGATCGAGCTGCAATGCCGACTGCCGCCGCCAAGGCGCCCGGCCGTCCAGGCGCCCTGGTCTCGCCGGCCGGCCTCAATCGAACATGATGACGCCGCGCGCCACCTGACCGCTCGCCATCAGGCGGAAGCCCTCGTTGATCTCCTCGAACTTGTAGGTGCGCGAGATCAGGTCGTCGAGATTGAGCTTGCGGTCCATCGCGAGATCGGCGAGGACGCCAAAGTCAACCGCCGGGCGCACGGAGCCGTAATACGTCCCGGAGAGCGTCTTCTCACCGTAGACCATCAGGTGCGGAGCGAGCGGGGCCTTGGTCGAGAAGGCCGGGATGCCGACGATCACGGCGTGACCCGCCGGCGCCAACGCGTCGACGATCTGGAGCACCGTCGGCTCGGTGCCGATGGCGTCGAACGCATAGTCGACGCCGAGGCCCGTGATCTCGGTCACGGTCTTGATGACGTCCTGTTTCTTGGCGTTGATGATGTGCGTCGCGCCGAAGTTGGTCGCCATCTGCAGCTTATTGTCCAGGATGTCGCAGGCGATGATCGTTCTTGCCCCGGCAAGCCGCGCTCCCTGGATCACATTGAGACCGACGCCGCCGCAGCCGACCACGAGCACGCTCGATCCGGCCTCCACCTTGGCATGACGGATGGCCGCGCCGACCCCGGTCGCGACCGAGCAGCCGATGATCGCAGCGTGCGCCCAGGGGAGGTCATCGCGCACCTTCACCACCTGGTCGGCGGGGCAGACCGAATACTCGGTGAACGTGCCGATGCGCGCCATGACGTTGATCGGCTCGCCGTTGAGCTTCACGCGGCTCGTTCCGTCGTGCATGACCCAGCGCGAGGTGTCGTTGAATCCGATGCAGAGCACCGTCCGCCCTTTCGAACAGTAGGCGCAGTGGCCGCAGTTCGAGCGAAACGAGAAGATGACGTGGTCTCCCTTCTTCACATTGGTGACGCCCGCGCCGACCTCGACGACCTCGCCGGCGGCTTCGTGGCCGAGCACCATGGGCAGCGGCAGCGGCCAGTCGCCGATCATGATGTGCCAGTCGGACATGCACACGCCGGCGGCCTTGACCTTGACACGAACCTCGCCGGCCTTGGGGCCTTCCTGCTCGAGTTCGAGAATCTCAAGCGGCTTGTTGACCTGGGTGAGCACAGCGGCGCGGGTTTTCATTTTGCGTCCTCCTTTCCGGGCACATCACTCGTGACATGTGCTGCTACTCTAGCAGAAGCGCAGCCGGATCGGGCGCAGCGCAATGCCTTCGAAAGACGCCTGCCATGCCTCACCCGGACGGGCCGGCATCGCCTCGGTCAAGGTGCCGGTGGTCACGATCTCGCCCGGCCCCAGGGGCTCGCTTCCGGGGAACCGGGCAACCTCCTCCACCAGGAAACGCAAGGCGCGGAGCGGCCCTCCGAGGACATTCTCCGCCCGCCCCTCTCGGATCACACCCTCGCCGCCTTCGAGCCGCACGGCAAAATCCTCGAGCGCTGAGGCCACCTGGGCTCGCGTATCCGCGAGATCCAGTTGCCGGCCGACGACGAGGGCGCCGTGAACGCCGTATGCCGCGGCCGCGTCGGCAGCCGAGAAACTCCAGTGCGGAAAAATGGATTGGACGATCTCGAAGCCCGGTGCAATCCAGTCGATGCAGGCCAGGAGCTCGGCCTCGGTCATGCCGGCAGCCGGGGCAGATGCGAGATGCAGGACCAGCTCCGGCTCGATGCGCGGCTCGGGCATTCCTGCCAGGCTCACCTGTGGACCGTCGTCTCCGGCAAAGATCACGGTGCGGTCGAAGACGTAGTTCCAGACAGGACCCGACAGCCCGAGACCGCGCCAGATCGCCTTGTTGGTGAAGCCGATCTTGCGACCGATAGGAATTTCACCCCGCGCGCGGCGCAGAGCGGCAAGGCGCGTCACGACGCGATAGGCCTGCGCGAGGTCGAAGCCGGGATGTCGCTGCGAGAACGGTGTGATCTGACTACCCGCCCCGAGCAGACGCATAAGTTCGTCGGCAATGGCGTCGATTTCAGACGCATTACTCATATGGCCCGCCCCTTTTTGCCGGCTCCGCCTTGCCGGGCGGCCCCACCCGCTTGCAGCCCCTTGGAGCCGTTGCGCGAGGGTGCGGCGGAGGCGGTGGTCGCTGCCTCTGGTCTCCGGCGAACGCCCCGCGGGTGAGAACAGATGCGCGGACGCGACCCTCGGTTGACGTCAAAGCAATCTTCACTTTGGATGACGATTGCTCGCCGCGCAAATCTCAAAACCAGGTGCGCCAGCGCGGCGCCTGCGATGAGCTCTCCCCGCAAGAAATGAACGTGAGGGCTTACGGCGCAACGGGCCGGGCGATGCGGGACGCAAGGCCCCGTTGCGCTGCATCAAGAGGCCGCCCTTCTGCAAGCGCGAGGATTTCCTGCTTGCCGCGATCTCGGACGCGAATGAGACCTGAAGTCAGGACACCGGATCCCTCACATGAAACCCTCTTTTGCATCGATGCTGGTGGCGGGTCTTATCCTTGCCGGAGCCACGGAGGCAGCCGCCCAGTGCCTCGAGGCGGACAAGCCCGGCGTGCAGGCGGAAGGCGCGCTGGCGCTGCGAACGTTCCGAGACGCCGCGCGTCGGCCGGAGACGGCTTTCATCCTGACCTTACCGGCCCCTGTCTGCCTTGCCGGCAACGACGATATGGACACCGTCAAGAGCGCGCGGACCATCCACGTCTTCTCGACCGACGACGCGATGATGCAACGCATTCAGGGCTTCGTGGGCAGGCGGGTGGTGGTTCGCGGAACAGCCTACGGCGCGCACACGGTGCACCACCATGCACCAATCATCATGAATGTCAGCGAGATTGCGCCGGCGGGCGCGCAACGATCGGCGACACCTCAGTCCGCCGCGATGGTGGTCGAGCCAACAGGCGACCCGAACCCTGTCTACGCAACGTCGCGTGATCCGACGGCCGAGGAGCTCATCGAGACGTGGCGAGCGTCCAACAAATTCATGACTGACAAGAAAGTC
>CAYWBX010000339.1:0-4654 GCA_964456015.1 uncultured Hyphomicrobiaceae bacterium
GTGCGCCGCTGTCGTCGGGGAGCAGATTCTGCTCGGAGACGTAAGCGATGTACTCCGTCTTCTCGTTTTCCGCGAGCAGATGATAGTAGGGCTGATCCTTGCGCGGCCGGATATCCTCGGGGATCGACTGCCACCACTCCTCGGTGGAATTGAAGACCGGATCGACGTCGAAAACGATGCCCCGAAACGGATAGAACCGGTGCCGCACGACATCGCCGAGCTTATACCGCGCCTTCGGCAGCGGCCTCGTCATGAGCTTGCGGCGCACGGGCTTCTTTCTGATTGGTCTGGTCATGCTCCGCATAATGGTGACGCGCCGAGCTCTGTCAATGCGGGGATCGCCCGGCCCTCATCAGGCGATGGGCGACATGCTCCGCGCGCGATCATGCGCCGCTCAACGATTGGTCACGTCGATCAGCCTCTCGAGGACCCGTTTGGCCCTGCCGCTGTCGATGGCGTCGGCTGCCAACCGCGCGCCGTCATCGAGATTGGCGACCCGGCCGGCGACGATGAGTGCCGCTGCGGCATTGAGAATGACGATGTTGCGAAACGGTCCGGGCCGACCCGCCAACACCTCACGGATCGCGGCCGCGTTGACTTTGGCGTCGCCGCCTTTCAAGTCCGAAAGCCGTGCCGGCGGGAGACCGGCGTCAGCCGGCGTCACTTCGAACAGGGAGAGCCGGCCATCCTTGACCTCGGCAACGTCGGTGGCGCCGGTCGTGGTGAGCTCGTCGAGGCCGTCATGACCGTGGACCACCCAGACATGCCGCGCGCCGAGATTGTTCAGCACCCGCGCAATCGGCTCCACCCACTGTCGCGAGAAAACGCCGACCACCTGGCGCGCCACCCCGGCCGGATTGGAAATCGGTCCGAGGAGATTGAAGATCGTGCGAATGCCAAGCTCGGCGCGCACCGGCGCCCAATGACGCATTGCCGGATGATGCAGCGGCGCCCACATGAACCCGACGCCCGCCTCTTCAATCGATTGCGTGATCCGGTCGCCGGTCACGTCGACCTTCACGCCGAGCGCGGTAAGCACGTCGGAGGCGCCCGAGAGCGACGAGACGGAGCGGTTGCCGTGCTTGGCAACCCTTGCGCCGGCGCCGGCCGCGACAAGCGACGCGCACGTCGACACATTGTAGGTGCCGAGCTCGTCGCCGCCCGTGCCCACGATGTCCACGGCGTCCGCCGGCGCCTTAACGCGGTTCATCCTCGCCCGCATCATCTGCACGGCGCCGGTGATCTCATCCACGGTCTCGCCGCGCACGCGCAAGGCCATGAGGAATGCCCCCATCTGGGCGGGAGTCGCATGGCCGTCGGTCATGGTCTCGAGCGCCGTACGCATCTCCTCGGGCGTCAGCGTCGCCCCGGTCGAGACCTTCTGGATCAGTGTTTTCAACGCTTGCTGGGACATCGGGCAGCGACCTTGCAGGGGCACGTCGGGACGGCAGTGCCAGCGCCCCTTTTAGGCGCAACCGCGGCCTCCCAGCAAGCGCGGTTGCGAACGCGGGCTCGGACCTCTATCACTCGCCGGCAGAACGCACTTCCGGCAATCAGCGGCAAGGCACGCCATGGAGATCGATGAAGCGACCGTGCAGCGGGTCGCGCGGCTCGCCCGCATCAAAATCTCGCCCGAAGAGGCCAAAGGCCTGGAACGGGAACTTTCCGGAATTCTCGACTGGGTGCGCCAGCTCGACGAAGTCGAGACCGGCGGGGTCGAGCCGATGACGCGCGTCGTCGAGACCCGGCTCAAGATGCGTCGCGACGAGGTGACCGACGGCGACAAGGCGGCCGACGTCACCGCGAATGCGCCGGAAGCCATCGACGGCTTCTATGCGGTGCCGAAGGTGGTGGAGTAGCGGCAGTGACCGCCTCGATCGCTATCGAAAGCCTGCTCGAGGACGACGCAAATAGGCATATCGTGACCGCACACAGTTTTTCGAGTTCGCTTCATCCGGCCGAGGGCAGACATGTTCTCACCCTTGAAGCGCTTGCAGCGCCCGGTGTGACCTTCTGCGTCGCCCGCCGGGCCGGGGGCGCCGCCGGCACCGGCGCGCTCATCCGCCACGACCCCGGGGCTCGGCAGGATCAAGAAGTGTGCCCTGAGCCGGTCTGGCGCGGAAGCAGCATCGGATGCCAGATCCTCGCCGACATCGAGGCGGCGTTGCGCGAGGCCGAGTCGCATCGGCTCGCGGTCGAAACCGGGATCCGGAAGACCCAAGCCCTCGGGCTCTATCGCGGGGCCAAGCGTGCCGACTGCCCCCGGTTTGTCGACTGCAGACCTGCCCCCTGAGCGCGTTCCCAGCCAAGAACCCTTGACAGCGAGCCTCCCATGTCCGCCGCCGATCCGACACGAATGACGCTCGCAGAGGCGCGCACCGCCTTGCGCAACAGATCGATCTCCGCACTCGAACTGACCGAGGCCTTTCTGAAGGCCATCGAGCGCGCTAATCCGCATCTCAATGCCTATGTGCTGCCGACCCGCGAGCACGCGCTCGCCCAGGCGCGTGAGAGCGATCAGCGCCTCGCCAGCGGCACGGCCCGCCCGCTCGAGGGCCTGCCGCTCGGCAACAAGGATCTCTTCTGCACGCGCGGCATCCGCACGACCGCATGCTCGCGCATCCTCGACGACTTCAAGCCGACCTACGAATCGACCGTCGGGCAGAATCTGTGGGACGCCGGCGCCGTGATGCTCGGCAAGCTCAATTGCGACGAGTTCGCGATGGGCTCCTCAAACGAAACGAGCTGTTTCGGCCCCGTTGTAAGTCCCTGGAGGCGCCGGCGCGGCGGGCAGCTCGACAACGCCAAGCTGGTGCCGGGAGGCTCTTCCGGCGGCTCGTCAGCAGCGGTCGCAGCCGATCTCTGTCTCGCGGCCACGGCGACGGACACGGGCGGCTCGATCCGCCAGCCCGCCGCGATCACCGGAACCGTCGGCATCAAGCCGACCTACGGTCGCTGCTCGCGCTGGGGCATCGTCGCCTTCGCGTCCTCCCTCGACCAGGCCGGGCCGATCGCCAAGACGGTCCAGGATGCGGCCATCATGCTGCGCCACATGGCCAGTCACGACCCGAAAGATTCGACCTCGGTCGACCTGCCCGTCCCGGACTACGAGGCCGAGCTCGGCCGGGGCATCAAGGGCCTGCGCGTCGGGATCCCGAAGGAATACCGAATCGAGGGCATGTCGAAGGAGGCCGATGACCTCTGGGAGAAGGGCATCGCTTGGCTCAAGGACGCTGGCGCCACAATCCACGAGATCTCGCTGCCGCACACGAAGTATGCGCTACCCGCCTATTACATCGTCGCGCCGGCGGAATGCTCCTCGAATCTCGCGCGCTATGATGGCGTGCGCTACGGCCTGCGGGTGCCGGGCCGAGATCTCATCGAACAGTACGAGAATACGCGCGCGGCGGGTTTCGGACGCGAGGTGCGCCGCCGCGTCCTCATCGGCACCTACGTCCTTTCCGCCGGTTACTACGACGCCTACTACCTCAAGGCGCAGAAGGTGCGCACGCTCATCAAGCGCGACTTCGACGAGGCCTGGGGCCGGGTCGACGTCGTGCTGACGCCGACGACGCCAACGCCCGCCTTCGCGCAGGGCGAGAAGTCCGGCGATCCGATCGCCATGTACCTCGAGGACATCTTCACGGTGACGGTGAACATGGCGGGTCTGCCCGGCATCTCCGTGCCGGCGGGACTGTCGGCCGAAGGCACACCGATGGGCCTGCAGCTTATCGGCCGGCCGTTCGACGAGGCGACGCTCTTCCGCGCTGCGGCGAGGATCGAGGCGGCGGCCGGCCGCTTTCCCGTCCCCGATCGCTGGTGGACCTGACTGGCGCGCAGAAGCTCGCGCCACTCAACGCCAACCACCGATTGCCCCATGTTCGCCGGTCACGACGAGAGGGTGAAGCCCGCATAGCCGTTGGCGGCCACCTCGTCGCACTTCTTCTTGTATGCGGTCACGCCGCCCACGTAGGGCATGAAGATGCGCGGCTTGCCCGGAATGTTGGCGCCCATGTACCAGCTATTGGCGAGCGGATAGAGCGTGGCGTTTGCGACCTCGTTGTTGTGCTCGACCCAGGCCATCTCCGCCTGCCGCGTCGCCTCGATGCGACGCATCTGCCGGTCGCGCATGTGGCGGATGCAGTCGCCGATCCAGTCGACGTGCTGCTCGCATGAGAAGATCATCTGGCTCTTGACGCCGGGGCTTTGCGGCCCCGTCACCATGAACATGTTCGGAAAGCCCGCCACCATGATGCCGAGATAGGTCTGCGGCCCGTCCTTCCATTTGTCCCGGATCGACAGACCGTCCGAACCTCGAATATCGATCTCGCGCATGGCGCCGGTCATGGCATCGAAGCCGGTGGCGAAAACGATCGCGTCGAGCTCGAACGTTCGCCCATCGGCGATGCGGATTCCGGTCGGCGTGATTTCCTCGATCGGCGCCTTCCGGATGTTGACCAGCTTCACGTGCGGCAGATTGTAGGTCTCGTAGTAATTGGTATCGAGGATGAGCCGCTTGGTGCCGATCGGGTGATCGTTGGGACAAAGCGTTTCGGCCGTCTCCGGATCCTTCACGATCGACCGGATCTTGTTGCGCACGAAGTCGGAGGCCGTGTCGTTCGCCGCCTTGTTGGTGAGCAGGTCGACGAACGCG
>CAYWBX010000340.1:0-4652 GCA_964456015.1 uncultured Hyphomicrobiaceae bacterium
AGCGGCCCGCTTCGTCCAGCCAGCGACGAAGCGAGCCGCTTCGTCTACGGGACACGTCAGGGGAATTGTCGCGGATCGACACTTTCTTGACCTTACCGGCGCGGTCCGTTAGCCTCACCTGGTAGTCCCGCCTTGCTCGGAGCCTGTTCATGCCTGCTCTCTGCCGCCTCGGTGCCGTCCTCCTCGCTGCCCTCCTCGTCGCCGCCTCGCCGCCGGTCAAGCCGCCGGCTGTCGATCCGGCCCATGCCGAGAAGATGGCCGCCAGCCGTGAGCTGTTCACTCGCGCGATCCGCAAGACACTCACCGACAACTGCCTGAAGTGCCACGGCAGCGGCAAGACGCGCGGCGGACTCGATCTGGCGACGCGCGAGACGCTGCTCAAGGGGACGCTGTCGAGCCGGTTCTATTACGTCTACGCCGTCGATTACGATCGTGGCGGCGAGTGGGCCGGGAGCAACAGCATGTGCACGGCGGACAAGCTCTTCACGATTCGAGGAACCGAGGACTGTCAGAAGCGCGTCTACAAGCGCAACGGTTTCTTCGAGGTCGATACCAACGACGCCAAGGACTGGACGATCCGGCTTACGGAGCCCGGGGAAGGCGGTGCGGCTCCCAAGGGGCGCTGACGGCGGGAGCACCTCGCCGGGCTCGTGCGCCTCGGGAACATTGCGGAGGCGTGCTGCGATCCGCCGATCGCTCGCAGCGGCTCCCTCTTCCGCGGCCCATTGGCAGCTTTCCGAGGCGGAGGCGAGCCCGCATGTCGCCTCTCGCTTCTGATTGCGCAGGGCTGCCCCTTCGGACGGACGCAGCCATGGACCAACGCCGGTTGCCGCACGTCCCGGCTTGTCTCAGATCCCCTGCCCTTCGACCTCGCGCTCCAGCTCCTCAACCGCCGTTTTGGCGCCCGATGCGAACGGGTGGACTTCGAGCAGCTGCTTCAAGACGCCGAGCGCGCCCTTCTTGTTGCCGGTCTCGCGCCAGATCTGTGCCAGCCCCTCGAGGGCCTTGAAATGGTTCGGGTCGAGCGCAATGACCCGCCGCAAGTCTCCGACCGCTGCGTCGAAGTTGTTCTGCGAAAAGTGGAAATAGGCGCGCTGACTGAATGCCTCGGTGTAATCGGGAGACAGCGTCACGGCGTAATCGAGCAGCTTCTCCGCCAGCTCGAACCGCTTCTGCTTGATCGCCGCCCCGGCGCGCTCGAGCAGCAAGTTCGTCGTGTCGCTGCCCGAGAAGGCCCAAAGGCGCTGGATGGCGGAGGCATACTTGGCGGCCGCCTCCTCGCTCTCTGCCGTCGCCAGAAGGGCGTAGAGGTCCGCCAGCTGCCTGGCCTTCTCAGCGGCCGTCTGCGGCGGCTTGAGCGATGGCGTCGGCGGGCGCTCGCCCGCAGCCGTCGCCCCCCGCTGGCCGGACCCATCGCCCGGTCCGGGCGGCTTCTGCTCCTTTTCCGGCCGCGGCGGCCGACCGCCTTCCCGCTCCCGGCGTTGCCGGTCCTCAGGTCGCGATTGCTCTGCCCGCGGGGCCTTCTCCTGCGCCGGCGGCTGGCCCGGGGCGGATTGCGCGAACCCGGCGGACGGGGTGAGCGCCAGGACCATCGCCACCGCCCGAACTGTGCGCGCAGCCGGGGACGTTACGGGAATTCTCAGAACAGCCAGCATGACGCATGGTACTGCGCCTGAAACATGGCGTCAAAATGCCCGGCATGGGCTCCTCGCCCCACCGGGAGATACGCGGACGGTAACGCGCCCGGCGGTTCAGCCCTGACGCGCCTTGAAGCGCCGGTTGGTCTTGTTGATCACGTAGACGCGACCCTTGCGACGGACCAGGCGGTTGTCGCGGTGGCGGCCACGAAGCGATTTCAGGGAATTTCTGACTTTCATGCGATCACCGGTTCATTAGCCCCGGCGCCTGCAACTCGGCAACGGCCATGCCGGCCGCGCGTGCGCGACTTCGCCATGGCCGATCGTGACCGGGAAATTCGGCGGGCAAGCTATGCGCTTGCCGAGGCGATGTCAACGCGACCAACGTTCATCCGGACGCCCGCGCGGGCTCCCGGCGTGTGGCGCCGGCAGGAGGCCCTTGGCGAACACGCAAGGGGCAGGGAGCGGGCGGCCGGTGCGGCCGCCGTCTCCGATCAAGAAGCTCATGGGTCCCTCACGGCAGGCCAACGTGAGGCCTCCGAGCCTGGGGGCGGCAAGCCCGCGGTCCTGGAAATCCTCTCGCCGTCGTGTGGGGGCATGGCGCGACATGCCGCGGCGCCAGCGCCGCACTTCAGGCGGACGCCAAGGTTGCGAGCGAGGACGCGACGAGGAATGCGGCCGGCTTCCGCGGAAGGCTAGCCGCCCTTTGCGCGGCGCCAATGCTCGCACTATAACGCCCGCGAACGCCCGGTGGCTGCCCTCCGGCATGCCGTCAGCCGTGCACTCGCGACCCGGGTCCCGCCAATCCTCGTGACGACCTTTACGGTTCCAGGAGCACACCCGCCATGGCCCTCACACCGACCTCTCTCGACAGCTTCAAATGCCGGAAAACGCTGACGGTCGGAGGCAAGAGCTACGAATATTTCTCACTTCCGGATGCCGAGCGGAACGGACTCGCCGGGATTTCGAGGCTGCCTTATTCCCTCAAGGTGCTGCTCGAGAACCTGCTGCGCCATGAGGACGGACGGACGGTGAAGGCGGCGGACATCAGGGCCTGCGCCGAGTGGCTCAAGACCCGAACCTCGAAGGCGGAAATCGCATATCGCCCGGCGCGGGTGCTGATGCAGGATTTCACGGGCGTGCCGTGCGTGGTCGATCTCGCCGCCATGCGGGACGCCATGCAGGCGATGGGTGGCGATCCCTCCAAGATCAATCCGCTGGTGCCGGTGGATCTGGTCATCGACCATTCGGTGCAGGTCGACTATTTCGGTTCGCCCGATGCCTTCCGAAAGAACGTCGAGCTTGAGTACGAGCGCAACAAGGAGCGCTATGAGTTCCTGCGCTGGGGCGGCTCGGCGTTCAACAATTTCCAAGTGGTGCCGCCCGGTACCGGCATCTGCCATCAGGTGAACCTCGAGTACCTCGCACAGACCGTGTGGACGAAACAGTCTGGCAAGATGGAGCAGGCCTTTCCGGATACCTGCATCGGCACCGACAGCCACACGACCATGGTCAATGGTCTCGCCGTGCTGGGCTGGGGCGTCGGGGGCATCGAGGCCGAGGCGGCGATGCTCGGACAGCCGGTGGCCATGGTCATTCCCGAGGTGATCGGATTCCGGCTCAAGGGCCGCCTGCGCGAGGGCATGACGGCGACGGACCTCGTGCTCACCTGCACGCAGATGCTGAGGAAGCGCGGTGTGGTGGAGAAGTTCGTCGAGTTCTTCGGCGACGGCCTCGATCAGCTTTCGCTGGAGGACCGGGCGACGATCGCCAACATGGCGCCGGAGTACGGCGCGACCTGCGGCTTCTTTCCGGTGGATGCCGACACCATCAAGTACCTCAAAGCCACCGGCCGCAAGGCGGAGCGCGTCGCGCTGGTGGAAGCCTACGCCAAAGCGCAAGGGATGTGGCGCCAGCCGGGGCACGAGCCCGTGTTCACGGACGTTCTCGAGCTCGATCTCGGCACGGTCGAGCCGTCGCTCGCGGGGCCGAAACGGCCGCAGGATCGGGTGCCGCTCAAGGAGGCCAAATCAGGTTTCGCCAAGGCGCTGCCGGAGATCGTCAAGGGAGCAAGTCTAGCCAAGAAGGTGAAAGTCGACGGGCAGGCTTACGAGCTCGGCCACGGCGACGTCGTCATCGCAGCCATCACAAGCTGCACCAACACGTCGAATCCCTCGGTGCTGATCGGTGCCGGGCTGGTGGCTCGCAACGCCCGGGCGAAGGGCCTCAAGGTCAAGCCGTGGGTGAAGACGAGCTTTGCGCCGGGCTCACAGGTGGTCACGGACTACATCGCCAAGGCCGGCCTGCAGGACGACCTCGACGCAATGGGATTCAATCTCACCGGATACGGCTGCACGGTGTGCATCGGTAACTCCGGGCCGCTGCCGGAGCACGTCTCGAAAGCCATCCATGACGGCGATCTCGTCGCCGCCGCGGTTCTGTCCGGCAATCGCAACTTCGAAGGCCGCGTCCATGCCGAGGTGAAGGCGAACTATCTCGCCTCGCCGCCGCTTGTCGTCGCCTATGCGATCGCGGGCACGATGAACCTTGATCTCACCAGCGAGCCGCTGGGCAAGGGCAGCGACGGCAAGGATGTCTATCTCAAGGACATCTGGCCGACGACGCAGGAGATCGCCGACATCGTGCGCGCGTGCGTGACGCCCGACACGTTCGCCAAGCGCTATAGCGATGTGTTCAAGGGCGATGAGCGGTGGCAGGCCATGGGCAAGGCGCGGGCCAGCCTGACGTATGGCTGGAACTCGGTGTCGACCTATGTCGCCAACCCGCCCTACTTCGAGGGGATCACGATGGAGCCGGCGCCGGTCAAGGATATCGTGAACGCGCGCATCCTCGGCATGTTCGGCGATTCGATCACCACGGATCACATCTCACCGGCCGGATCGATCAAGAAGGATGGGCCGGCGGGGACCTATCTTATCGAGCGTCAGGTGCGGCCGGCCGATTTCAACTCCTACGGCGCGCGCCGCGGCAATCACGAAGTGATGATGCGCGGCA
>CAYWBX010000341.1:0-4648 GCA_964456015.1 uncultured Hyphomicrobiaceae bacterium
GGCCTGCACCTTTTCGCGTTCGGCGATCTCCCTGGCGAGGACATCGCGGGCGGCGCTGAGCTGCTCAAGCTCGCGCGCCAGCTCTTGCGTGCGCTGCCGTTCCCGCCTGAGGGAGTCCTGCAACGACAGCGCAAGGGCCTGCACCTTTTCGCGTTCGGCGATCTCCCTGGCGAGGACATCGCGGGCGGCGGCGGCCTCGGCTCGCGCCATTGCGAGGTCGGCTTGCAGCGTACCCCATTGCGCAATGCTCTCGGTGCGCTGGCGCCTGAGCGAGTCCTGTGCGCTGACAAGGAGCGTCTCGGCTCTGGTGCGGGCCTCCTGCGCTTCCTTAAGCCTCGCTTCCAGGTCCGCTGCCACGGCGCTTCTAGCGCGGTCTTCGGCTAGACGCAGCTTGAATTGCTCGCGATGCGGCGCATCCTCGAGCGCAAGGAGTCGACGTTTCAGTTGAAGAGTCGACCGCTCTGTCCTGTCGGGCTCCTCTGGATCTTCGCCCAAAAGTCGAGCGAGGTCGGTGCTCTGCAGAAGCGGACCTTCGTCAGCACTGGCGTGAGTGAGCCCCCTCAACAAGGCGTCCGTCACAACTTCAGAGGTGGGTTGCAGCCCATCCAAGAGCTCCTCGAACTTTTGCCATACGCCGCTCTCCTCAAATCGGTTAGCGATTATGTGGTCCAATCGGAACGCTTCCGGGGCGCGTCTGACGGCGGCGACTTGGTCGGAGAGCTCTATGGCACCGATTGTCGGGAACCCTCTCCCCGAAAAATTCCAGTAGGAAGCCCGCTCGAACGCAGCTTCATCAAGAACCCCCTTCACGCCGTCATAGCCGACCAGGATGACGGGGCGGCCGGTGGCGCCGGCCTCGAGAACCACGCGCCCCATCCCAGCTACGAACTCGTAGCGAGAAAGTTGCAAAGCGACTTCGTGAGACCAGCCCTTCATCGCCAGATCGCATGGCGGAAGACTCATTGATGCGGCGGCCTCGGCGAGTGATGAGCGGCCTGCGCCGTCTCCGAAGAGGTCTATCCGGCAAAGACCGGCGTCAGAGCACTTGCGCAGAAAGTCTCGAAGTCCGGGTAGCTTGTCGGCATCGAGACGCGCAACAACCGCGACGCGAGAGGCGTCTGCAAGCGGTGTTACGGCCGTCTTCGGCATCTGGATGGGATTGGGGAGAACGACCATGCGATTTGCCGTCCCTCCGAGGCGGGCCAATGCCGCAACTTCATCGGAGACGCAAACCACCAGGCTCGCATGCGGTAGGACCAGCCGACGCAGCAAGTGGGTGTAGAGCGGGCCGTAGGCCGTCGAAAGCGAAATGGGTCCATGAAGGGTGAAGACGAAGGGGACGCGCGTGCGACCCGCCGCCAGAAAGCCTGCAATGCTGCTTGTGAATGGGTGTGCGTGGAGAACGGTCACGCCGTTCTCTTCAATATACGCCGCAAGCCGGTCTACGCTTCGCATAAGGCCCGTCGCCGTCGCAGCGGGCCCCAGTTCGAGGCCGCTCAGAACGCCCGACAGTCCTTCCGGCACGAGCGATCCGGGACGAAAGTCCCCTGCGGCAAGGTGGACGCGATGGCCGCGCGCACTAAGCCCGCGAACCTCGCTTGCAATGTGCGTTTCGAGTCCGCCGCGCGCAAAGGCTTCGACAAGAACAAGTACGGTGTGCTTCATGTCATTGATGCCGGTATTGCCGCATTCGAGTTTCCAGGTAGGCAATCCCAGAGATGCGATGATCCGGCTCCTGAACGCGCAGTACGATCTGATCAACTCTCTTGTCGAGATAAGCCATATCTCCCTGCCCGAGCTTTTCGGCGACGGAAAATGAAATGAAGTATGTTCCGGCGCATAGCAAAAGAGCGATCTCGAAGCAGAAGTCAAAGGACTGCCCCGTGCGGGCGTCCATCAAATTCTGCCCGTAATAGTCGGTCGAAGTGCCGTAGGCCAGCACGCCCTCGACGGTGCGAATAGCAACCCCTGCCTGCATCTCTGCAATCGTGTCGCGACATTCGACCGTGAAGCGAAGCGTGGCCTGCTCGCCCGGGCGAAAGTACTCACGCGAAGCTCCGTCGGAATCGAGCAGCGCCCATTGCGAGATCCGTGCTCGCTGCACGCCTGTATCCGCGCTCGGCGGGGGTGCTGAGGGAGCAGGCGCAGGAGCAGGCTGAGCTTGCAACCCGCTCGCGGCAGAGGGCGCATTCTCCGTGATGCTTCTGTCGTGCGTCGTGTTCAGGAGCCGAAGATAGGTCTTCTCATGGGCGAACAGCAGCGCGTGGTATTGGTTCACAATCGCGCTGGTTGCGCCGAGTCCATGCATGGTGCCCTGATGGAGCAGCAGTGCCCGATCGCAATACTTCTCAACGGTGGCGGTCGAGTGCGTGACCAGTACGACCGCAGTTCCCCGGGCTCGCAGGGAGTCCATGAATGCGTAGCATTTTCTTTGGAATTTCTCGTCGCCGACGGCGAGGGCTTCGTCGATGACGAGGATGTCCGGGCGGAGGCAGGCCTGGACCGCAAAGGCGAGCCGCACGAACATGCCGCTCGAATAAATACGGACCGGCTGATCAATGAAGTCGCCGATTTCTGCGAATGCCAGGATCTCCTCCATGCGCTCATCGGTCTCCCGGCGCGACAGTCCCATGATCATGGCGTTGAGGCGCACGTTCTCCCGGCCGGTGAAATTGCCATTGAAGCCTGCTCCAAGTTCGAGGAGTGCCCCAATTCTGCCATGACTGGCGACATGGCCCGTCGTTGCGCGCAGCGTGCCGCAAATGATTTGAAGAAGCGTCGACTTTCCCGAGCCGTTCCGGCCGAGGATACCAATGCTTTCCCCGCGCGCCACTTCGAATGAAACATCCTTGAGGGCCCAGAAAGGGCGACCACCTGCCGGATTTGGCCATCCGAGCATCTGTCGAAATGGCGCGGCAAAGTGCGACCTCAGACGAGCGCCCGGACTGTCGAAGATGTCGTATCGCTTTCCCAGTCCGGACGTCTGGAGGGCAATATCAGAGGACATCCGCAAATCCTGGCTTCAGCCAAACGAAGACCGCAGCGCCGATCACGACGGCGAGGAGCCCCGTTGCCAGTCCGCGGAGATAGCCGAGGAAAGGGGGCGGGACGCCGTCGAGAAGCACGGCGCGGGCGTTTTCTATGGACGCGGTCAGAGGGTTAAGTTGGTAAAGCCAGCGCACCGACTCGGGTACCGCCTCAACCGGATAGAAAACGGGAGAAAGGAACATCGCCGCGGTCAGAAGAATCCCGGTCAGATGCGACAAATCCGTCAAATAGGCGCCAAAGGCGGAAATGATGGCGGTGACGCCGAACGCCAAGAGGATCACAGGCAGGAGCATGAGCGGGAATAGAATTGCCGTCCAAGCCAGAGTTTGTTTCCAGATCACGAGAGCCGCAATAATGGGCGCAGCTTGAAGACAGGCAATCACGCCACCCGAGCAGGCGGCCACCATGGGTAGCACCTCGAGGGGAAATACGACGCGCTTCACCAAGTTGACATGGGCGGCAAGGAGGCCGGGGGCGCGGGAGACAGGTTCAGAGAAGGCCGTGAACACGATCAGGCCGGTATAGAGGGACAGTGCAAAGGGCGCGTCGTCGCTTGCATGCGTTGCCCAGCGCGCCTTAAAGATCTCGGTGAACACGAAATGGTAAATGGCCAGGGCCAGAAGGGGTGTCAGGAGGAGCCAAGCCAGACCGGCGAGTGAGCCGCGAAACCGGCCGGCAATCTCGCGCGCCGTCATCGCGGCAACGAGTTGACAGTTCTTGCGGGGCCAGGAGAGCAGTTGGTGAAGCATCCGTCGATTTCCAGTGAATCGGCTTCCATTTGTTCGCCGTGAGCGGCCTGCCGCAGCTACCTTTAGCCAGGAACCCCGACTTCGCAACACCGGCAGCCGTGCAAGAGGACGTGCTGCGTGCTGGAGCCAGCGCTGGCATGTGGAAGTTTTCTTGCGCTATGCGACCAGGACCGAGGTTCGTTCAACCTGTCAGAGACGGGGACATGCCTTGCCAAACCTGTCTCCTTGGCGAGCCGCTTGAAGTGAGCGGGAGGCGGGCGACGCCTCCCGTTCGACGTCACGGCCCAAGCAAGCAGCGGCGGATATCTTCGTTAGCTCTCCTGAGGCGGCTCTCCGCGCAGAGGGTGCGGCGTCATTGCGGTCCGGGATCCGACGGGGACGTTCTTTCGGACTCAATCGGGAGTTCAGAACCGCGCGGCGGGCCGATCGTCCACCACGTCTTGATTTCGACGGAGGTGCGGGGAACAAGGCATAAGGAGCAAGCAAGGTGCCAGAGTAGTCGCCCCCAGGAGTCCTCATTGCGGGCGGCCGCCGCGAGTTCCACGTGCAGCCAAGCGCGCAGTTTGCGAGAGACGGGTGGCGACAGTTTGAACGACTTCACGGCGTCGAACCGTTTTAGTATCGCGGCCGCGGCGGGCCTGACCTCGGAATAGATTGCTCGGCGGCCGTGACGGATCGCGGCTCCGACGACCGGAGCGGAATAGAGCTGTCCGCCGGCTGCTGCGAACCTCAGAAACCACTCGAAATCTTCCAGGCGACGCAGCTCGTCAGCAAACAAGCCGATTTTGTCAAATGCACTGCGCTCGATCAGCAAGGTGGAGCCAGGCGAGTACCAGCAACCGCTTGCGAAA
>CAYWBX010000342.1:0-4646 GCA_964456015.1 uncultured Hyphomicrobiaceae bacterium
GGTTCCAGGACGTTCGACGCCGATCTCGTCATTTTCGACAAGGACGGCACCCTCCTCGATTACGCCCGGACCTGGCCGCCAATCAATCGCGAGGCGGCGCTCTATGCGGCGGGGGGAGATGTCACTCTCGCTGGCGAGCTGCTGACGCTCGGCGGACAAGACCCCGCAACCGGGCGCGTGCAGCCAGGCTCGGTTCTCGCCGTCGGCACCCATGAGGAGATCGCCGCCGTCTTCGCCGGCCGCCTGCGCGGGCGCACGCCGCCCGGACTGGCCGAGGCCATCGCGCGCATTTTCTGCGAGGGCGGGGCTCGCCACGCGGTCCTGGTCGAGGGCGCCCTTGCGGCGCTTCGCACGCTCGCCGCCGCCGGCTTGCGCCTCGGCGTCGCCACCAACGACGGCATCGGCGGGTTGCGCGCCTCGCTCGGCCGTCATCCGGAGGCGAACGCACTTCTCGAGTTCCAGTACGGGTGCGATAGCGGCCATGGCGCCAAGCCGTCGCCGGGAATGGCGCTGGCCTTCTGCGCAGCCGCCGGGCTCGAGCCCGCCAGCATCGCGGTGGTCGGCGACGGCGTGCACGATCTCGAGATGGGCCGGCGGGCCGGCGCCGGACTGCGGGTGGGTGTCCTCGGCGGCACAAGCGGCCGCGCCGATCTCGCGCCCTACGCCGACCTGATGCTTGCGAGCGTCGCCGACCTTCCCGCGCATCTTGCGCCCGCCGAGCCCTGACCTGCGGCCGGTATCACTGTTTCCAGCGCGAAGATCATCGATGGCTCTCCTCAACCGACCGCCAGAACGCGCGCGTCGGCGGCACGAAATGCGATCACCACCTTGGCACCGATGGGATGATCGTCGTTGGCATGCACCCGCACGCGACTGCCGCCGGCCTCGACGACATACTCGGAATAGGCCCCGAGGTAGGAAACCTCCCGGATAACGCCATTGACAACCTGTACGCCCTCGCCGGTGAAACTCGTGCCGGCCGCACCGAGCGAGACCGCCTCGGGCCTCAGCATCAGCTGGTGCCGGCTGCCGCCCGACGCCGCGCTGCCATCTGCCGCCACAAGCGTGCCGTCGGGCAGCCGCCACAGCAGCCCGTTGTCGGCCGCCGTCACGTCGAGGAAGCTCGCGACACCGACGAAATCGGCGACAAAGCGATTGGCGGGCCGCCGGTAAAGCTCCTTCGGCGTGCCGGTCTGCTGGATCACACCTTTGTCCATGACGATGACGCGGTCCGACATCGACAGCGCCTCGGCCTGATCGTGGGTCACATAGAGCGCCGCAATATCGAGTTCGCGCTGAAGGCGGCGGATCTCGGCCCGGGTCGAATCGCGCAATTTGGCGTCAAGATTGGAGAGCGGCTCGTCGAAAAGCAGGACGCGCGGCCGGCCGACGATGGCGCGTGCGAGCGCCACCCGCTGCTGCTGGCCGCCGGAGAGCTGCGATGGTTGCCTGTCTCTGAGCTCGGCAAGGCCGACGATACCGAGCGCCCACGCCACCCGCTCCTCCACCGCGGCCGCCGCCATCCGGCGGATCCTGAGCGGGAATGCGACGTTCTCTGCGACCGTCATGTGCGGCCAGACGGCATACGACTGGAAGACCATGCCGATGTCGCGGGCGTTGGGCGCGATCATGATGCCCTTCTCGGGCGCGGAGACGACTTCTCCCCCGATCGCAATCTCGCCGCCATTCGCCTCCTCGAGGCCGGCGATGCATCTGAGCGTGGTCGTCTTGCCGCATCCGGACGGCCCGAGCAGCGAGACGAACTCGCCTTTTGCGACCTCGAGCGAGACGCCGCTCACCACCCGGTTGGCGCCATAAATCTTCACGAGGTTCTGGACCGAAATGCTCATGGCGGGCGGCTCAGCTCCATTTCCGCCGTGTGGCAGGCGACAGCCACAGGATGAGGGACATCACGACGAAGATGATGATCGTTGCGATGACCGAGAGCGCGCTCGCCGCGCCCCAATTGGCCACCTCGAACTGGCCGAAGATCGAGACCGAGATCACCGTCGTGGAGGCGGTGTAGAGCAGGACTGCCGACGAGATCTCGCGGAAGAACGCCATGAACAGCAGGAAGAACGCCCCTTGCATCGACGGGAAGACGATCGGCATCAGGATCTTTGCGAGCGTCTCGAGGCGCGAGGCTCCCGACACCCAGGCCGCCTCCTCAAGGCTCTTGTCGACCTGCACCATCTGACCGCCGACCGTCTCCGTCGCATAGGGCAGGTAGCGTGTGATGTAGGCCACGATGATGATCGCAAGCGTGCCGTAGAGCGGCAACGGCAGATAGGCATAGGCCCACAGCAGACCGAGACCGACGACGACGCCGGGCACGCCGAACGGCAGGCTGCTCACCGTGTCCAGGATTTTCGAACCCGCCGGCCTCTGCCTCAGGGTGAAGTACGATACGAGAAAGCCGAGCAGCGCCCCGATCGCGGCCGCAATCGCCGACGCGACGATCGTATTGCGGAAGGAAAGCAGCGTGCCGGCGTCGTTCCAAATCTGCTCATAATTTCGCGTCGTGTAGCGGGCCGCGAACGGGTTCGCGTTGAAGAAGCGAATGAGCGAGGTGTAGATCAGGATCAGCGTCGGCAGGATCAGCGCCAGAAACGCGAAGCCGAATGTCAACAGATAGGCCGCCCACTTCCAGCGACCGAGCCTGATCGGCGCAAGCCGGCCGGCCTTGCCGCCGACGGTCGTCAGTCGCGCATTGCCGACGATGCGCCGCTGCAGCCATATGGCAAGTCCCGTGATTGCCGAGAGCGTCAGCCCGACCGCCGCCGCGAGGCCGTAGTCGGTGGGCGGGAAACGGCACAGAAGATAGAGCTGCGAGGCGAGCACGTAGATGCGGCCAGGGGCGCCGATCATCTGCGGGATCGCGAACTGCTCGATGGACGTGATGAACGTGAGGATGAAGCTCGAGGCCACGGAATAGCCGAGCAGCGGCAGCGTAATCCGCCAGAGCACTTGACCGGGCGTCGCGCCGGCGGTACGCGCCGCCTCCTCGTAGATGCCGTCCATCGCCGTGATCGGCCCGCGCATGGTGAGATAGACGAACGGCACCTGATGCAGGACCATCACCAGCACGATGCCGGTGACCGAATAGATGTCCATGCGCCCGGGCAGCCCGAGCAGGGTCCCCCAGACATAGTTGATGATCCCGCCGGGCGAGCCGATGATGATCCAGGCCATCGCCAGGATGAAGGACGGGAAATAGAACGCGAGGCCGACGAGCGCAGTAATCGTGTTCGGATACCTGAAATCGGTCCGGTGGACGACCAGCGCGATGGCAACACCGATGACCACCGAAAACACGGCGGTGAGCATGCCAACCCAGAGCGTGACCAGCACTGTGCCAAGAACGCCCGGAGAGAAAAGGCCGGCGTAGTTCCTGAGCGTCCATGTCCCGCCTGGATCGCCCGGCGCCGCCGAGCGCAGGCTGCCGTAGACGAGCGCCACGATCGGGATCAGCACCAGCAGCAGAACGGCGATGAATACGAGCGTGTAGAGAGCGTTCAGCAGCCCCGTCCCGTCGCGGGGCCGGGACGCAGCGGCGGGTCCCGAAGGCGCCGCCGCCGTGCTCGCCGACTGAGACATGGCGCTCAACCTGCTCCTGCCGGCAGAACCGTCACTTCACGCCGAACACTTTGCGCCAGTGCTCAACCATCGCCTTCTGAAGGTCCGGTTTCAGCAGTTGCATCCCATCGACGGCCTTCGGCAGCTTGGCGGTTGCCGGCAGATGCGATAGCGGCGGGGCATCGTTGCGCGTGCCCGAGAGACCGGAATGCTTGACGAGCTCCGCCTGGCCTTCCTTGCTGAGCAGCCAGTTGACGAACACGCGCGCGACATTGGGGTGCGGGGCCTTTGCAGCAATTCCCACCACGGAATCCGATGTCGTCGTCCCGGACTTTGGATAGGTGAAGCCGATCGGCGCGCCGTCCGCAAGCATCTCGTTCAGAGGAATGTCCGTGATGTGAGCGACGTGCGCGTCGCCGCGGATGACGGCCTGGATGACGCCGCTCGAGCCCTCGAACAGCCGCACGTCGTTTGCCTTCATCTTCTCGGCTGCGTCCTTGATGCCGATCTGCTCCCAGTAAGCGAGGAGTTGCTGCACCGAGATCGAGCGCCACGGCTGATTGAATGCAAGCTTGCCCTTCCATTTCGGATCGAAGAGGTCGACCCATTCCTTGGGCGCATCGGCATCCTTCACCAGATTCTTGTTCCAGATGATCGCCTCGCGCACCTGGGTGACGGCGTAGAGCCGACCGTCCGCGACCCGTGCGCTTGCGGGGAAATTGCCTTTGAACTCCGGCGGGTCCCAGGCCACGAACCAGTTCGCCACCTCCGCCATGAACGGGCCGTCGGCGTAGGTGATCATCACATCGGCGAGGTGCCGCCCGGCGGCGAACTCGGTGCGGAAGCGCTCGTTGAGGAGCGCCGAACCGGACCGAATGTTCTCGGTCTGGATGCCAGGGTACTTGGCGCGAAAGCCCTTCAGAAGGTCTTCAATGCCGGCCGGGCGAATGTTGTGATAGAGGGTGAGCTTGCCTTCCTTCCTGGCCGCTGCGACGACGTCTTCCCAGCTCTGCGCGCCGGCGGACTGCCAAAGCCCGGCAACGGCCAGCAAACTTGCGATCACCGCGCGC
>CAYWBX010000343.1:0-4644 GCA_964456015.1 uncultured Hyphomicrobiaceae bacterium
TCATCGCGCGAAACGAGAGACAGGCCTGGGAAGAATTCCATGCCAGCGGCTGGTCGGGGGAGCCGGAGACGGCATCACCTGCCGTCGACGACGCCTGCGGCATCGCCCATCGGCTGCGCCCCGAGCGTCGCGACGGGTGATGTCCCCGTGCGCCATGGCACGGCGGATGATGATGCCCAGCCGTCCCGGGATGAGCTTGGGGATAAGCGTTTTTTAACTGAGCTGGCGCCAAATACGGGCGCCAACAAGAAGGGCGCCCGCGTCGCCCCGGCCAAGAGGAACCAGAACATGACAGACAAGGCTCCCGTTCGCGTCGACAGGTTGGACATCGAAGAGCGGGAGGAGCAACTCAAGGAGTTCATACGATCTGCAATGGCGAGGGACGCCGGTGCGTCCCGTCCTCTGGTGCTGCTCGCCAAGTCTCCGGAAGTCATGGTAGCCCGCGCCGTGTTCGCGCTTTCGGCCGAGCTTGCCGCGGCGGGCGTGACCGCCGAAATCATCTTCGCCGCCGGCTCATCCGCGATGGCGGGCGAGTCTTGGGACCTGACCTTCGATCCGGCGTTCGAGCATGAAACGCGCCTCTTGCGCGATCCGCGCTATCTGGACGGGCACGAGCAACTGGTCTGCGGCGCCGGCCATGTCTGGTTTGGGGACTGCATGCGGCGCGATGCCGACAAGCGGGATGCCTTCTGCAAGTTCATCCGCGATGACGCCGAGATGGCGGCTCGCGGCCGCCGCACGTTTGCCGCGCTCTGGTCGGCAGCCGAACAGATCTACCGTCACGTCAACGTGACGCCCCGGCGCCTGACCGAGCCGGGGACTCAGTCGGACGGCAGAGCGATCCTGATGGCGGCAGAGACCCCGGCGATCTGTCGCCCATCCGTTCAGAACTGATCCCACCCCGTTGCGGAAAACGGTTTGCAGGGGCCGGCGGCGCGCCGGCCCCGCGGCATTTCGGGCTGGCGCGCGGCCGATGCCGACATTTGCCGCAACTTGCCAACCGATGACGGGCCCGGGCCTTCCTCGGGTGGCCGGTCGTTCGCATGGTGAGGGCGCCATCAAACGGTCATCCGCGCCGGCTTTCGTCGCCCCTGCCCGGAAGCCGCCTGCCACGCGAGGAGTTTTCATGCGCACCTCTCTTTTCGCCGCGATTGCGGCCGGCCTGCTGACCTGCGCGGCACTCTCACCGGCTTCGCTCGTTCTGGCCCAGCAGGCGCCGCCGCCGTTCGCAAGCCCCCTCGTGTCGAAGGACGCAGACCGCCTCGAGGCGCAGATCAAAGCCCAGGCCCCCGCCCTCGCCAGGTCGACGCGGCAGACGCCGTCGCAACTCAGGCAGTCGGCGCAGCGGCTGCTTAACGAAGGCAAGGACGCTCGCCAGGCTTACCTGAGCCTCATCCAGGTCGTTGCCGCCGAGGCTCGCGATCCCGAGGCGTGGCTGTTGCTCGCGCGCGCCATCCTTGCGATCACGCCGGACCAGGCGAAGGGCGAGCAGTATGAGTTGCCGGCGCTCGCTTCGGGCGCGGCGCTGCGCGCCTACGAACTCAGCCGTTCGCCCGCTGCCAAGGCAGACGCGCTCGCCGTGATGGTCGAGGGACTGCGGCGCCGCTCGCTGTGGCGGCCCGCGCTTGAGGCGCTCAAGACGGCTCTTGCGCTGCAGGAGACGCCCGAGCTTCGCGAAGCCTACGAGAAGATGCGGGCGGAGCATGGCTTCCGGATGCTCGACTACAAGGTCGACTCCAACGCCGCCGAGCCTCGCCTGTGCCTGAACTTCTCCGAACGCCTGGCCGGCACCCAGGCGGACCTCGCCAAGTTCGTCACCGTCGACGGACGCGACCCGCAGAACGTCACGATCGACCAGCGTCAGCTCTGCATTGACGGGCTGGCGCACGGCAAGCGCTACGAAGTGAAGGTGCGGCAGGGCCTTCCGTCGGAACCGGGCGAGCCCCTGCAGAAAACGGTCGAGATTGCCGCCTACGTCCGCGACCGCGATCCGTCGGTCCGCTTCAGCGGACGCGCCTACGTGCTTCCCAATCGCGGGCAGCAGGGCATTCCCGTCGTCACCATCAATACCGAAAGAGTGACGGTCGAGATCTACCGGATCGGCGATCGCGGCCTTGCCGGCGCGGCGACGGGCGAGAACTTTCTCAAGGAGCTTCAGCGGTACGAGATCGAGGCAATTCGCGAACGCAGCGGCCAGCGCGTTTGGAAGGGCGAGCTCGCCGTCGCCAATCGGCTGAATGAGGAGGTGACCACGGCTCTGCCGGTGGCGGAGGCGCTGCCGCGGCTTGAGCCCGGCGTTTACGTCGCCGCCGCAGCGCTTGCGCGCAGGTCCGGTGCGGAGTCCGACGACGGTGATTTTCGCGGTCTCGCCACGCAGTGGTTCATTGTCTCGGATCTCGGCCTGACCGCCATGACCGGCGAGGATGGCGTGCACGCTTTCGTCCGCTCCCTCGGCTCCGCCGATCCCGTGGCCGGCGTCACGCTCCGCCTTGTCGCCCGCAACGGCGAAATTCTCGCGGCCGCCAGGACCGACACAAACGGCTACGCCTGCTTTGATGCCGGCCTGCGGCGCGGCGAGGGCGGCCTCGCACCGGCACTGCTCGTCGCCGAAACGGGCCAGGACTACGCCTTTTTGGATCTGGCCGCAGCCGCCTTCGACCTCACCGATCGTGGCGTCAAGGGGCGCGAGGCCCCGGGCCCCATCGACGCCTACCTTTACGCGGAGCGTGGCGTCTATCGTCCCGGCGAGCCCGTCAACCTCACGGCTCTCGTGCGCGATCGCGGCGGCTTGGCGGCGGCGATTCCCGTCACGCTCGCCGTTCACCGTCCCGATGGCGTCGAGCACCGCCGCTTAAGCCTTCCCGACCAGGGGCTCGGCGGGCGCACCATGCGGCTGGACCTTGCCCCGACGGCAATGACCGGGACGTGGCGGTCGAAGCTTTATGCAGATCCCAAGGGCGAGCCCATCGCCCAGGTCTCCTTCCTTGTCGAAGATTTCGTCCCGGAGCGACTCGACCTGAAGCTGTCCGCTGCGGCGCCCGCGATCGCCATCGAGGAGACGGCGCGCTTCGCCGTCGATGCCCGCTATCTCTACGGCCCGCCTGCCGCCGGGCTCGATCTCGAAGGCGAGGTGATCGTCAAGCCCGCCACCGCCGATCTCGAGGGATACCCGGGCTACAGGTTTGGGCGAGCCGACGAAAAGATCGCGGCTGTGCGCAAGGCTCTGGAGGACCTGCCGCAGACGGACGCGTCGGGCAAGGCCGAGGTCGTCTATCGCCTGCCGCCGGTCCCGCGCACGTCGCGCCCGCTCGAGGCGGACGTCGTCGTGAGGCTGCGCGAGCCGGGCGGACGCGCCGTCGAGCGCAAGGTGACGCTGCCGGTTGCAACCGGCGAACCGCGCATAGGCTTGAAGCCGTTGTTCGGCGATTCCGCGGTCGGTGAGGGTCAGGCGGCGGAGTTCGACGTTGTCGTCCTCGGTCCCGATGGCCGCGCCGCGGCGCGCTCGCTCAGATGGCAGCTGTCGCGACTCGAGACGCGCTGGCAATGGTACCGGCGCGACGGCCAATGGAACTATGAGCCAGTGACCACGGCCCAGCGGGTCGCCGATGGCAGCCTTCCGGTTGCTGCCGACAAGCCGGCCCGCATCGCGAACAAGGTGGACTGGGGCCGCTACCGGCTCGACGTCACCAGTGAAGACGGCGGCGTTGCGCCGACGAGCGTGATCTTTGCGGCGGGCTGGCACCAGAGCGAGTCCTTGGACAGCCCCGAGATGCTCGACATCGCGCTCGACAAGCCTCGCTACAAGGCAGGCGAAGTGGCGCGACTGCGGATCGCCAGCAAGGAAAGCGGCAAGGCGCAGGTCGCAGTGCTCTCAAGCGGCATCCTCGCCATGACACACGTCGATGTGCCGGCCGGCGGCACCGAGGTCGCGCTTGATGTCAAGGAGTCCTGGCTGCCCGGCGCCTATGTCGCCGTGACCCTCTACCGATCTCTGGACGAGCGCGCGCGCCGAATGCCGAGCCGTGCGATCGGGGTCAAGTGGCTCGCTCTCGATACGTCCGCTCAGGCCTTGAAGGTCTCGCTCGACGCGCCGCAGAAGGCGCGTCCCGGTGCCCCGCTCACCGTACCGCTGAAGGTTGTCGGCCTCGCGCCCGGCGAGGAAGCGCGCGTCACCGTTGCGGCGGTCGACGTCGGCATCCTCAATCTGACAAGGTTCGAGTCGCCGAAGCCGGAGAACTGGTTCCTTGCCCAGCGCCGCCTGGGTCTCGAGATCCGCGATTTCTACGGACGCCTGATCGACGGCATGCGCGCCGAGCGCGGCCGTCTGCGCTCGGGCGGCGACGGCGGCGGCGGGATGAGCATGAAGGGCAGCCCGCCGGTCGAGACGCCGCTCTCGCTGTTCTCCGGCATCGTCAAGGTGGGTGCTGATGGTACCGCGCGCGTCGCCTTCGACATGCCCGACTTCAACGGGACGGTCCGTCTGATGGCGGTCGCATGGAGCGGACGGCGAACCGGCTCCGGTGAAGCCGACGTCGTGATCCGGGACCAGGTGGCGGTGACCGCCACCGGTCCGCGCTTCCTGACGCTTGGCGATGCGGGCCGTCTCGCCGTCGACATCCACAACGTCGAGGCGGGCGACGCGAC
>CAYWBX010000344.1:0-4641 GCA_964456015.1 uncultured Hyphomicrobiaceae bacterium
CTGCTGGACGAGCCGACGGTGGCTCCCGCGCTGGCATCGTCCGTGAAGGCCTTTGCCCGGCATTGTGCGGAAACGACTGCGGCCGCTCCGGTCGGACTCGCCGCGCTGGGACTCGCGCCGGCAACGGCGGCGGCGCTCGAACGCGTCGGCGGCGCGTCGTGGATTGCGGGTCTGCGCGAGCGATTCATGCTCTCCGAGCGGGCCGTGATCCGACTGGTGCAAATGCTCGAACGTCAGGGATGCGGTCCGGACGCGATCGCGGCGAAGGTGGAGCACACCGCGCAGTGGATCGGGGACGCGAAAGGACAGCTGCTCAAGCCCAGCAACGACGACGCAGATGTTCGCAAGCTCAAGATGAAGGCAGCGGCGGCACTCGGGGAAGCCGAGTTCGAAGCCGCCGCCGAGGCTCTGCGCAAGGTTCGGCGCGAAATCCGGGAGGGACGGCGCAGAACCGAAGAGCGTTTGTCGGAAGAGGTGGCGGGTCTCAAGGCGCAGATGACCGAGGAGGCCCGAGCGACAGCGAGACTGGCCGAGCTTCGGTTTGCCGAGCACGACTTCACGGCAGCGGCCGAACTGTTCAGTGAAGCTGCTTTGGCATTGCCTTCGACCGAGCGCGAGCTCGGCTGGCAGTTCGACCTGAAGCGGGCGGAGGCCCTTCATCGGAAGGGCGAGCTCGCGAGCGATCCCGGAGCCATGACGGAGGCTGCGGCCGCGTATGCGCTCTGTGTGAAGTCGGCGATCGAGTGCACGAACGAGACCGGACTGGCGCGGGCCAGCCTCGGGCTCGGCACGGCGCTGGCGCATATCGGCGAGCGTGAGACGGGAACGGCGCGGCTTAAGGAAGCCGTGGCGCCGCTCAAGAAGGCCATCGCCATCCTTTCGAGGGACCCCGACATGCAGGCCTGGGCGAGCGCCCAGTTGCGCCTTGGCCAGGTGCTCGCCCTGATCGGCGAGCGGGATCGCTCGTCTGCGGCGTTGCGGGACGCGGCTCAGGCTTTTCGCGAAGGGCTCAAGGAAACCGATGCGAAAACGCAAGCTTCGGCGTTTGTGGCGGCGCAGATGGGCCTCGGCAGCGTGCTGCTTGCGCTCGAAGAGAGAGAGGGTGGCGCCCTGCTTCTCGAAGAAGCCGTCGAAGCCTACTCGGCGGCGCTCGGACAGATACAGCGCAGCGACGACCCGATTCGCTGGGGTGAGGCCCAGATGAATCTCGGACTTGCCCTTCTCCGGCTCGGCGAGCAGCCTGGCGGCGAGCAGCGGCTCGAGGATGCCGTCGGCGCATTGCGCAAGGCCGGCGAAATCTCGACGCGGGTTGCGGCGCCGCAGAAGTGGGCGGTCATCCAACTCAATCTCGGCAACGCGCTTGCGGCTCTTGGCGAGCGAAGCGGCGGCAGGATCGAGCATCTTGAGGAGAGCGTGAAAGCCTACTCTCTTGCGCTCGAGGAGCTGCGGAGGGAGACCGAACCGCTGAAATGGGCGATCACGCAGATGAACCTCGGCTCGGCCCTCATCCGCCTTGGCGAGAGGCGCGACAAGCGGCGGAACTGGCTTGCGGCGGCCGGTGCGCTCGTGCCAGCTCTGGAAGTGTTCGAAACCCAGGGCGCCACCCAATATGCGGAAGTCGCCCGGCAGAGCTTGCGACGCTTTCATGAGAGCTGGGACTCGCTCATCTCGCCGGCGGGACCGGCGCCGGCAGCAGTTGAAGGCAGTGCCATGCGTCGCACCCGAACCGGGTGATCCACGGGGCGCAGCGGTCGTGAGGGATGCGGCAGCGGCGGGTGAGGCTCAGTCCAGGCTTATCCAGCGCATCTCCTGACCTTCGCCGATCGGGGAATAGCGCACACCAGACACGGATTTGGCATAGACCCCGCGCCACTTGGCGGCGGCGATGAAGATTCCGGCCGCGTCATCCATGATGATCGCGGCGGCGCGCTCGTAGGCACGGCGGCGCAGCTCCGGATCGGTCGCGACGGCGGCTTCCTTCAGGTGCTTGTCCGCCTCGCGATTGCAGTAGCGGCTGACATTCGAGAAGCCGATCTGGTCGCAGTCATAAAGCTCGCCGATCCAGTTGTGCGGATCGAGGTAGGTGGGGCCGCGCCAGAGCAGGACAACATCATACATTTGCTTTTCGTCGCGAAGCTTCGGTGCTGCGACCGAGGCGGGCTCAACCACGAGCCGCGACTTGACGCCGAGCTTCGCCAGGTTGGCCTGGAGATTGGCAGCGGCGGCCTCCGTGCGGTGCTGATCCGCGAACGCGGCGATCGTAATTTCGCGCGGCGGCTCCTTCAGCCGCGCAAGATGGTCTCTGGCGCGTTCCAGATTGTGCGCAGCGATGCGAACGTTCTTCGGCGCTCCGGGCACGGTATTCGGCAGCGGCGACGGATTGCGCACGGCGGCGCCGGCAAGAGCGCCTTTGATGAAGCCGTCGTAGTCGAAAGCGGCTGCCAGCGCCCGGCGGAAATTGATGTCCGTCATGGGCTCGCGCGCGTTATGCAGCAAGGCGTATAAGACATGCGCGGTTTCCGCCTCGATGATCCGCGTCGCGGGGGAGTCTTTCAGGCGTCTTATCTGGTCGTCGGTCAGATAGCCGTCGGTTCCCTGATACTCGCCGCTCAACAAACCGGTGACCCGCGCCTCGGCATCTGGAACCGTCCGAAACTCGATCTCGTCGATCGGTTTGGCCGCCCAGTTCGTATTCCAGTGATCGGCAAAACGAACCGCCAAAAATCCGGTGGCAGGATCGTGCCGGGCCAAGCGATAGGAGCCGGAACCGGCGGCGTTCCGCGCCAGCCACGCCTGGCCCCAATCATTGTTCACCTCATTCTTCTTAACCACGGCTGCATTGACGATATAGAGTTCCGGCAATAGCGAGAGAAACGTTGCCGACGGGCGGATCAGATTGAACTCGACTGCGTGCTCGCCGGCGGGCTTTGTCGAGCCCGGCGCGACAAGAGCGGCAAAGAGAGGGGCTGCCCCACGCTTCAGCGCGAGCAAGCGCTCCATCGAATAAACGACGTCGGCCGCCTTGACTTCCCCCCCGTCATGAAAGCGAACGCCCTTGCGCAGTTTGAACGTATACGTGCGGCCGTCGGCGGAAACGCTGTAGGATTCGGCGAGCCACGGCTCCAGCTGAGCCGGGTTGTCCTGCCAGCGCAGCAAAGTGTCATAGAGATTGATGCGTGCGCCGACACGTCCGGGGTCCATCGTCACGTGAGGATCGAGCGTGTCGTAGGTGGCGGGACTGGCGAACGTGAACTTGGTCTGCACCAGTGCAAGCGCCCGGTCGGGGCTCAGGACGCTGACAACGACAATAACGAGCCCGAGCCACGTCACGCGACAGATCCAGCCCGGCATCCCTCGTCCTCCCAACCGCAGGCGATCCCATTCAGCCCGGCGCAGAAGGTAAGTTCGGTCGCGGCGTGCAGGAAGCTTGCACGGAACGCGGTTTCCACCGGGCGCGGAAACGCTTATCGAGGCACCCCGGGTCTGCGGCAGGGACCGCATCGCGGCGCGACTGCAAGGGCGATGCCTCGCGGCGGCTTACTCGCTCCGCTCCTGGCGACCGTCGGTTGACCCCGTCAACTTGCCGTTCGTAGCATCATAATGGTCACACAATTATGGACGGTCAATGAAACCTTCGTGACCATTGCGAAGCGAGCCATCCCGGTCGTCGGTCGTCTCCGTCCTGTGGCAGGGGTCCGGCTGCCGTCGCCGCCCGCCAAGGGCTCCGGGCGCGCCCGGCTGACTTTTACAGCGGCACGCGAATGATGGCCCGGAGGCCGCCGAGAGGGCTGTCACCCAGCACAACATCGCCGCCGTGAGCGCGTGCTATGTCGCGGGCGATGGCAAGGCCAAGACCGGAATTTCCCGTGTCCTGATTGCGGGCGTTGTCCAGTCGATAAAAGGGCTTAAATACGTTCTCGCGCTCACGCACGGGAATGCCCGGACCATTGTCATCGACCTCGATCCGCAGCCAGCCGCGCTCCGTCGCGCCGCGCAGAACGATCTGGTCGCCAAACCGGCTGGCATTGGTCACCAGATTGGTCAGTGCGCGTTTCATGGCGCTGCGCTTGAGGGGCACGACCAGATTTCGCCGCCGCTGGTTCATACGAAGCTCGATGTATGTGCCGAGCGACGCCGCTTCGGCCTGCACCTCCTCAAGCAGCTCGCGCACGGGTGTTGGCGCCGAGACCTCGCCGCCGTCGCCCTTGGCGAATGCAAGGTAGTCCTCAAGCATGTGCTGCATATGCCGTATGTCCGAGGTCATGGCCGCCACCTCGGGACCGTCTCCGAGAAACGTGAGCTGCAAGCGCATCCGCGTCAGAACGGTGCGCAAGTCATGGCTTACTCCGGCGAGCATCGTGGTGCGCTGATCGACATGCTGCGTGATGCGCTGCTGCATGTCGGCGAATGCGAGAGCGGCCTGACGCACCTCGCGCGCGCCGCGCGGCCGAAAGTCCTCGGGTATGGGACGGCCCTTGCCAAATGCGTCGGCAGCTTCTGCGAGTTTCAGGATCGGCTTGATCTGATTGCGCATGAACAGGATCGCAACCGTCAGCAATACGACCGAGGTCCCGACCATCCAGATGAGGAAGATGTGGGAGTTCGAGGCGTAGGTCTGCGTGCGTGTGGCAATGAAGCGCA
>CAYWBX010000345.1:0-3362 GCA_964456015.1 uncultured Hyphomicrobiaceae bacterium
GTCGGACGGGAAATACTCCTTGATGGCGACCGGCGTGCCGAGGCGGATGTCCTCGGCGCGATAGGTCAAGCCGAACCCGCCCTGCCCCAGGACGGCGAGAATGCGGTAGTCGCCGCCGACGATCGAGCCTTCGGGAAGCGCCTGACGAAATTCCAACGGCCGAGTCTCCGAGTGCCCTGGCTGCGGGCCCCGAACGGTCGCCGATTTGCCGGGATGGCGCAAGAGTGCGCACCGGGGACTGGCGGACCGATCTGCCGGTCCACACCCTCGGCTCATGCGAGAGGCCGCGCGGCCTCGCGGCTGCGCGATGGTGCGGGAAGCCTTTTGCCAGCGAAGCCGTCTCGTGAAACACTGCCGCCAGCACGCGACCGCCAGATTGGAGAAGCCCGCCATGACCGATCAGCCTGTCGTCCGGTTTGATGTCGAAGACGGCGTCGGCGTCATCACTGTCGATTATCCGCCCGTCAATGCGCTGGGACCGGGCGTCTCGGACGGCATCATCGCCGCGCTCGACAGGGGCATGGCGGACCCGAACGTCCGGGCCTTTGTCCTGATGGGAGCCGGGCGGACGTTCATCGCCGGAGCCGACATCCGCGGCTTCGGCAAGGCGCGTCCCACGCCGACCCGGCGCACATACGATGTCCTCGATGCGGCAACGAAGCCGGTTGTGGCGGCGATCCATGGCTATGCCCTCGGCGGCGGTCTCGAGAACGCGCTCGCCTGCCACTACCGGATCGCCGTTCCATCCGCCAAGGTGGGCCTGCCCGAGGTTCAGATCGGCATTCTTCCCGGGGGCGGCGGCACCCAGCGCCTTCCCCGTCTGGTCGGCCCGAAAGTCGCCCTCGAGATGATCGTCTCCGGGCGTCACGTTCCGGCGGATGAGGCGCGCCGGCTCGGCATCATCGACGACATCATCCCGGGACAGGATCTGAGGAAAGAAGCGGTCGCATGGGCCAAGCGCATTGCCGACCGGCGGCCTCTGCCGCGCGTACGCGACAGAAGTGACAGGCTCGCCGAGGCCAAGTCCGATCCGGGCATGTTCGATGCCGCGCGCAAGGCCTTCGCGCGCAAGATGCGCGGGCAGCCGGCGCCGGAAAAATGCATCCAGGCGGTTGAGGCCGCATGCACGCAACCGTTCGATGAAGGGATTGCGACCGAGCGGCGGCTTTTCAGCGAGCTCGAGAATACGCCGGAGGCTCAGGCGCTGCGCTATGCCTTCTTTGCCGAGCGCGAGGTCAACCGGATTCCGGGATTGCCAAAGGAGCTGAAGGTCCCCGAGATCAAGACCATGGCAGTCGTCGGCGCCGGCACCATGGGCGGCGGCATTGCCATGAGCTTCGCGGACGCCGGGATGCCGGTGAAGCTCGTCGACGCCGCACCGGACGTCCTCGCGAAGGGGCTGCAGCGCATCAAGGCCAACTACGAGACGAGCGTAAAGCGCGGCTCGCTCACGCAGGCGGAGATGGAGAAGCGGCTGGCCCTGATCCAGCCGGTCGAGCGGATCGAGGACATCGGTGATTGCGACGCCGTGATCGAAGCCGTGTTCGAGCGAATGCCGGTGAAGCAGGACGTGTTCCGCAACCTCGATGAGGTGATGAAGCCCGAGGCGATGCTCTTCACCAACACCTCGGCGCTCGACATCGATCAGATCGCGGCCGTGACACGGCGGCCCGAGAAGGTCGCCGGCACGCATTACTTCGTGCCGGCCAACGTGATGAAGCTGTTCGAGGTCGTCAACGCGTCGAAAACCGCGCCCGAGACGCTCGCCGCCGCCATGAAGCTCGGACGCGACATCAACAAGATCTCGGTCTACGCCGGCAACTGCGACGGCTTCGTTGCCAACCGCAGTCGCATTCCCTTCAACCTCGAGCAGGGGCTGATGATCGAGGAGGGCGCGCTGCCGCAGCAGATCGACAAGGTGATGGAGGACTTCGGCTATCCGGTCGGGCCGTTCAAGGTGAACGACATGTCGGGGCTTGACGTATCCTACGACACCCGGAAGCGGCGCGCGGCCGCCGATCCCAACTACCGCGGTCTCCCCATCACCGACGCCATCGTCGAGGCTGGCCGTCTCGGACTGAAGACCGGGGCCGGCTGGTACAAATACGAGAAAGGCGATCGCACGCCGCATGTCGATCCGGAGCTTGAGGCGCTCATCAGAAGCAAGGCGGCCGAGCTCGGCATCAAGCAGCGCAAATTCACGGACGACGAGATCCTCAAGCGGCTTCTCTTCGGCGCCATCAACGAGTGCTGCAAGATCATCGAGGAGGGCAAGGCCATCCGCGCCTCCGACATCGACGTGATGTGGCTGCACGGCTTCGGCTTCCCGCGCTACAAAGGCGGCGTCATGTATTGGGCCGACACCGTCGGCGCGCGCGAGATCTACAATCAGGTCGCCGCTTGGCATCAGATGTACGGTGCCCGCTGGCGTCCGTCGGAACTCCTGCGCAAGACCGCGGAAGCCGGAGGCAAGCTCCGCGAGCTCAAGGTTGAGCGGCTGCGCTAGAGCGGGAGGCATTGTCGCGGTCGCCGCAACCTGCCGGATTTGCAACGCGCGCCAGGCACGGTCTGCGTCCGCGGCGAGGGCTCGCGCCGTACGCGTTGATGCCGTCGCAAGCGCCCGCAGCGATCTGGACCGTAGCCCGCACGACAGGTTGCCAGTTGCGCCAGCCTCAGAGTAAGACGGCTTCGGATCGGCGCGACGCAATCGCAATCCGTCTTGCGCCCGATGCGTCGAGCAGGGACCGGCGGCGACGCATTGAGCCAACACCAGTCCGAGAGCCGAAGCACAGATGACCTTGCCATCGGAGTCGAAAGAGACCGCGCGGCGATCGTCGACCGCAAACATGGCCCCGGATGCAACCCCCGTGGTGAGCATCGACAAGGTTCGGGTCGCGGTCATTGGACTGGGCTATGTCGGTCTGCCGCTCGCCACCTATCTTGCGCAGCACTTTCCGGTGACCGGCTTCGACATCTACCGGCAGCGGGTCGAGGAGCTGCGGAGCGGCTATGATCGGACGCACGAGCTCAACGACGATGAGCTGGAGATGGCGCGAAAGATCGCCTACTCGAGCGACCTCGGCGATCTCGGCGGCTGCAACTTCTTCATCATCACTGTGCCGACGCCTGTCGACGCCGCGCGCCAGCCTGATCTCAACCCGTTGAAGCGCGCGAGCGAGACGGTCGGCAGGACAATCGCGCGGGGGGGCGTCGTGGTCGTCGAATCGACCGTCTTCCCGGGGGCGACGGAGGAATACTGCGTCCCGATCATCGAGAGCCTCTCCGGCCTCAGGCTGAACCGCGACTTATACGCCGGCTACAGTCCAGAGCGCATCAATCCGGGCGACAAAGAGCACCGGATT
>CAYWBX010000345.1:3372-4624 GCA_964456015.1 uncultured Hyphomicrobiaceae bacterium
CCGGCCGATCCCGCTCACCGGCTGCCGAGCATCCGCAAGATCACGTCGGGATCGACCAGGGAGGCCGCCGATCTCGTCGACGCGGTATACCGCCGCATCATCACGGCCGGAACGCATCGTGCGCCATCGATCCGGGTGGCGGAGGCGGCAAAGGTGATCGAGAACGTCCAGCGAGACGTCAACATTGCGCTTTTCAACGAGCTGGCGCTTCTCTTCAAACGGATGGGCCTTGAGTCGCGCGACGTCTTCGACGCGGCGGCGACGAAATGGAACTTTCATCGTTACGAGCCCGGGCTCGTCGGCGGCCATTGCATCGGCGTCGACCCCTACTACCTGACGCACAAGGCGCAGTCGCTGGGCTTTCATGCCGAGATGATTCTGGCGGGCCGGCGAATCAACGACAGCATGGCCAGCTACGTCGCGCAGGACATCATCAAGTCGATGCTGCGCAAGCGGCTTCGGGTCGACGGCGCGCGCATCCTGATCGCAGGCTTCACCTTCAAGGCCAACTGCCCCGATGTGCGCAACACGAAAGTCGCCGACCTCGTCCACGAGCTTGCGGCCTTCGGCCATCGCGTCACCGTCTACGACCCGCTCGCCCTCAAGGACGAGGTCGAGCGCGAGTACGGCATCACGCTCGCCGACACCCTTCCGGCCGGCGCATTCGATGCCGTCGTCCTCGCCGTCAGGCACGATGCGCTCGCCGCCAAGCCGCCGTCCTTCTACCGCGAGCTCCTGGTGCCGGGCGGCCTCCTCTACGATCTGAAGCACGTTCTGCCGATCGACGGGAGCGACGCGCGGCTCTGAAGCCGCGGCGACCCGCAAGCTGATCGCCTGACGGACCAAGCTCGCTCAGCGGACGGTCTGGCTGGCGCCCCGCCACAGGCCGACGGTGTCGATCACCACCTTCTCAGCCAGCGCCTGCACGGGCACGCGCCGGAAGGCGCGATGCGCCACGAGCAACGCAACGATGTCCGCTCGCCGCAGCGCCTCCTCGAGTCCCACCAGCCGGACGTCGCCGGCCTCGCTGAGAGGCCGCGGCAGCACCTGGATGTGCGGCTCGACCACCATCAGCTCGCCGAGGCGGGCCTTCCGCGCGCGCTCGACGATCGCAACCGCCGGACTCTCTCGCAGATCGTCCACATCGGGCTTGTAGGTGAGCCCGAGGAAGGCAATCGCCGGCCGCTTGAACCTGTCGGCACGGTGGCGGATCTGCTCGAAGACGAAGCTCGTCTTGCGATCATTGACCTCG
>CAYWBX010000346.1:0-4624 GCA_964456015.1 uncultured Hyphomicrobiaceae bacterium
GATCATGGTGTTCATTCCTTGCGCTCGGCCGGGAAGCCCGCATCACGTGATGCAGCGGCCAGTTTGTCGACAGTCGCGACAGCGTCGTCGAACGTGACGACAGCAAGCTTTGTGCGGAAGTCGACGGCGACGGTCTTGACGCCCGGGACCCGGGCGATTGCTTCGCGCACCGTGATCGGGCAAGTCGCACAAGTCATGTTCTTGATTGCGAGTGTCGCCGTCGCTTCGGCGGCCAAAGCCAAGTTTGGAAGCGCCAGAAGCGCGAGCAGCATGACAACCGCACGCATGGGCTCCTTTCCTTTCATGCCAGAAGCCTCGCCCACCATTCGGCCGAGCCGGCGACGATCAAGACGACGAGCCCAGCCCACAAGGCGGCCTTGGTGAGGCGCTGCGATAGGGGCGTACCGCAGTCCGGCCCGGCGCACGCGGCTCGGCGGCGATAGACCGACCAGAACCCGGCCGCAATCGCAGCCGCCGCAACGGTCAAGAAGATCGGTTGGTAGGGCGCCAGCGACGTCAGCGCGCCGATCCACGCCCCGCTGATGCCGACCGTTACGAAGAGCAACGGCAACACGCAGCATGAGGACGCCGCGAGTGCGCTGACGAGCGCCGTGATGGCGAGGAGCCGAACCCCGCCGGTTTTCTGGTCTTGTTCCTTTCCCATATCAGAATGCTACAATCTGTAGCGACTACAGATGCAAGCCCTGCCATGACACGATCGAACACAACGTCGCGAGCCGGAGGCTTCACCATCGGCGCCATCTCGGAGATGACCGGCGTCAACATCGAGACGATCCGGTATTACGAGAAAATCGGACTGCTCCCCGCCCCACGCCGGTCGGAGGGCCGACACCGCCTCTACGATCGCGATCTGACGCGGCGGCTGCAGTTCGTGCGCCGTGCGCGCGAGCTCGGCTTTTCGATCGAGGAAATAAAGGCGCTGCTCAGGCTTGTCGATCAGGGCGGGCTCGGCTGCCGTGAGGCGAAGAGGATCACCGAGCACCACCTCGCGGACATTCGCAGCAAGATCGCCGATCTGAAGCGGCTCGAGCGCGTGCTCGGCCGTCTCGCAAAGTCGTGTGAAGCCAACGAGATGCCGCAGTGCCCGCTGCTGGAAGCTCTGTCGAATCCGCTCAGCGGCTGACTTATTCTCGTATTATTTCTGCTGCGTGGCCGTTTGCGCCTCGGTTTAGCGCAACACACGGACTGTCGGCCGAAGCGTGCGGCGAGGATCAGCTCGAACTCACGACGCGGGCTCACTCCTCCTTCGGCTCCTCCTCGTCTGCGGTCGCCATATGGCGGGCGATGTAGGCCGGCTCACCGATCTTGCGCAACAGATTGAGCTGAAGCTCGAGCCAAGCCTTGTGTCCCTCCTCGTCGAGCACAATCTTCTCGAACAGCATACGCGAGCCAACGTCGTCCCCTTCCTGAGCGACGCGTGCAGCCTCGGTGTAGAAGCGAATCGCGTGCTCCTCGTCGGCCAGATCCGCCCGGAACATGTCCTCGAGCGACTGCGCACGCTGCGGCACCTTGGCGGCCTTCAACTGCGGATCGCCGCCGAGATACACGATCCGGCGGGTGAACGCGTCCGCGTGAGAAAACTCTTCCTGCAGCTCGCTGCGCATCTTCGCGGCCAGCTTGCCGAGGCCCCAATCCTCGAGAACGTGTGCGTGAAGCATGTACTGATGCACCGCCGCCAGCTCCATTGAGAGTGCGGTCTGGAGCTTTTCGATCGTCTTGCTGCTCGCGGTCATGACTGGTGTTCCACCTCTGGTTTTGTTGCCTCGAAAGTCAAGAACGCTGCGCCAACCGTAGTGATACGGCCGAATACATGGTCGAAGGGCGCCATCAGGCGCATGGCCCACTTGATCCGTGGATAGTAGATGGCGCCCTTCACGTCATGCGGCGTCAGGCGGGCTGACTCGGCGAGCCTGCGAAACTCGCCCGGCGTGCGGAACAGTCCCCGCTGCCACAGACTGGAGCCGGCCCACGCGCGCATGCGCCGCGCCAAGGCCCACGTGCTCCAGGCGCCCAGCTCACCGATGACCAGCCGGCCGCCGGGCTTCAGGACCCGCGCGATTTCCCGGAACACCGGCGCGGCGTCGCGCACAAAGCACAGGATCGTCACGGCCACCACCGTGTCAAAGGTGTCGTCCGGATAGGGGATTGCGTCAGCGCGACCGAGCACGATGTCCACCGCGACGCCATCGGCGGCGGCCCTCTTCCGCGCTGCGTCGATCATCGCCTCGGAAGCGTCGATGGCCGAGACGATGGCGCCGCTGCGCGCGAGTTGAACCGCCAATTCGCCGTCACCGCAGCCGATCTCGAGAACCCGTTTGCCGCCGACATCGCCGAGCCGCTCAAGGATCGCCCGGCGTTCAAGGCGCTCGGTCGTCGCACCGATCTCGCTGGCGCGCCAGCGGGCATAGGACGAGGGGTCGAGCCCCGGAAGCGCACAGGCCGGCGCACCCGAACTCTGCTCGCCGTGTCGAGACTTGGCGGATGCCATCGCAGTCCATCGTCCCTGCCTGAGCGGCCGGCCGGTCGGGGATCGGCCGCGCGAGGTCATGCAATTCATTTTGGATGTGGTATCGGCGCGGTGTTTTTGACCTGCGTCATAGTTTCCGCCTACGGCAAATCGTCAGAAATCAGATCGTGGACGCATCCCGCGGCCGCATTTCCCGTCCAGCATCGGCCAGACACACGATGGGGCCAGTCACACTTGGATTTCTTGCCAGCCTGCTCGCCGGGCTCCTTACCGCAGTCGGCGCGCTGCCGGTGCTCGCCGGACGCGCCGTATCGCAGCGCTTGAACGACGTGCTGCTCGGGTTTGCGGCCGGCGTGATGCTATCCGCGTCATTCTTCTCACTGATCGTGCCCGGGCTCGAGGCTGCCCGCACGACCTACGGCGGCGCCGCCATCGCTGCGGGCATCGCGGCCATCGGCGTGCTGCTCGGGGCGGCGTTCATCGCGTTCCTCAACGAGAGGGTCCCGCATGAGCACTTCTTCCAGGGCACGCAAGGTCCCGCCTCGCCGGCTGTTGCGCGCATCTGGCTCTTCGTTCTGGCGATTACCATCCACAACGTGCCGGAGGGCCTCGCCGTGGGCGTGGGGTTCGGCGGCGGCGACGTCGCACGCGGCACGACGCTGGCGATCGGCATCGGGCTGCAGAACGCGCCGGAAGGGCTTGCGGTGGCGCTGGCGCTCATGACCTGCGGCTACTCCAGGGCCCATGCCTTCGCTGTCGCCGCTCTCACGGGGCTCGCCGAGCCGATCGCGGGCCTCGCCGGGGCCCTGGCGGTGAGCCTGTCGCTTCTCGCGCTTCCCTGGGCCCTGACGTTTGCCGCCGGGGCGATGATCTACGTCATCAGTCACGAGATCATTCCCGAGACGCATCGCCACGGGAACGAGAACATCGCAACGATCGGCCTTACCGTCGGGCTCGTGGTGATGATGCTGCTGGATACGGCCTTCGCATCGGCATGATACGTGCAGCGGTTGGCGCCGAGGGCTGGCGCACGTTCGGTCGAGGTCGCGGCAAGGATCACCGGGTTCGGGGCCGGGAACGCCATGAGTGCCCCGCAGCAGAAGTTATTGCACCGGCGTCGCCACGTGGCTGCGGCAACGCATCAGCGGCTGAATGCGCGTGCCGAAGTTTTCCATGCCGCTCACGAATTCGTCGAAGGTGAGCATCGCACCCTCGACGCCCGGAACCGAGGCCAGCTCGTCGAGCATTTTCGCAACCGATGCGTAGGAGCCGACCAGAACACCCTGATTAATCGGCGAGGTATTGGTACCGATGCCGAGCTTCCTGCGGTTGCCGACGGTGTACTTGTCGGTGCTCGGATCGTCCTCGGCCTGCTCGGCACGATAGGCGAGCGCCTCGAGATCCACACCCGCCTTGTAGTGCTCCCACTTGGCCTTGGCGGCGGCGTCCGTTTCATCAGCGATGACCATGATCAGGACCAGGGCGCCACACTTGCGGCCCGTCTCCTGCGTGGCCTTGACGAGGCGCTCGACACTGGCGGCGACGGCGGTGGGGGTATTCTCGCCGAAGCTCACACAGAAGTTGTAATCGACGTGCTCGGCGGCAAAGCGCGTTCCCGCATCGCTCTGGCCAGCGCAGACGATCGGGATTGGGCGCGAGGGCAGAGGACTGCAGCGGCAGTCGTCCATCTGAAAGAACCGGCCTTTGAAGTTGGATCGCCCGGTCGTCCAAAGCTCGCGCAGGATTGTCACATACTCGGTGCAGTATTCGTAGCGCCGGCGATAGTGCTCCGCGCCCGGCCAGAGGCCCATTTGCTCGTACTCGCGCCGCTGCCAGCCCGAGACGATGTTCACGCCGAAGCGGCCGTGCGAGATGCTGTCAATGGTCATGGCCATGCGCGCGCAAATCGCAGGCGGCAGCGTGAGAACGGCGCAGGTGGCGATCAGCTCGATACGGCTCGTCACCGAGGCGAGGCCCGCCATCAGCGTGAAGCTCTCAAGATTATGGTCCCAGTACTGCGTCGGCCCGCCGAACCCGTGCAGCTTGATCATCGACATGGCGAAGTCGAAGCCGAAGCGCTCGGCCTTCTCGGTCACCACGCGATTGAGATCGAAGCTCGGCATGAACTGCTGCGAC
>CAYWBX010000347.1:0-4623 GCA_964456015.1 uncultured Hyphomicrobiaceae bacterium
CGAGCCCTCCGCCCTCACTGAGGTCGCGAGCTTTTCCGTGAAGCGGCTGCGCTTTCTGGCGCCGGATGGCGTCGAGGTCGCGCCGCTGCCCGAGGCGGCGCGGTCCTCTGACACCCTCATCCGCTTATATCGCGCCATGGTGCTGACCCGTGTTTTCGACGAGAAGGCGGTCGCGCTGCAGCGGACCGGCCGGCTCGGCACCTATGCCTCCTCGCTCGGGCAGGAGGCGGTCGGCGTCGGGGTCGCGAGCGCCATGGCAGCGGATGATGTGCTGCTGCCGTCTTTCCGCGAGCAGGCGGCAATGCTTTGGCGCGGCGTCAGCATGGTCGAACTGCTGCTCTATTGGGGCGGCGACGAGCGCGGCTCCGACTTCAAGGTGGCGCGCCATGACTTTCCAGTGTGCATTCCGGTCGCCAGTCAGTTCCCGCATGCGGTCGGCGTGGCGCTCGCCATGCAAATGAGGCGCCGGCCGCATGTCGCCCTTGCCGTCGGCGGCGACGGCGCGACGTCGAAGGGGGATTTCTCCGAGGCGCTCAACATGGCGGGGGTGTGGCGGGCGCCCGTGGTGTTTGTCGTCAACAACAATCAGTGGGCGATATCGGTTCCCCGGGCGGCGCAATCGGCCGCCCAGACCCTGGCGCAGAAGGCCATCGCCGCAGGCGTCGCCTGCGTGCAAGTCGACGGAAACGATGTCATCGCCGTCCACGCGGCGGTTGCGGACGCGATCGAGAGAGCCCGGCTCGGCGAGGGGCCATCGCTGGTGGAGGCGCTCACCTACCGGCTCTCCGACCACACCACGGCGGACGATGCGCGACGCTCTCGCAGCGACGCCGAGGTCTCGGCGCATTGGAAGGAGGAGCCGGTCGCAAGGCTGCGGGCGCATCTGGTCGCGCGGGGCGTCTGGGACAAGAGCCAGGAGGCGGCGCTCGCAGCCGAGTGCCGCAAGGCCGTGGACGATGCGGTCGAGGCCTATCTCGGGCGAGGGGCGCAAGCGCCGCGCAGCATGCTGGATCATGTGTTCGCGACGCTTCCGAGGGCGCTCGAGTCGCTGGCGCAGGCGCTTTCCGCAGCGGAGGGGGCGCATGGCTGAGATCACCCTGGTTGAAGCCGTCGCGCTGGCGCTTGCGCGCGCCATGACCGAGGACGAGCGTGTTCTCGTTCTCGGCGAGGATGTCGGGCGGGACGGCGGCGTCTTCCGGGCCACGCTCGGTCTCATTGAACGGTTTGGGCCCGAGCGCGTTCGCGATACGCCGCTCGCCGAGGCCGCGATCGCGGGTGTCTCGGTCGGGCTCGCGGCGGCCGGGATGCGTCCGGTGGCGGAGATCCAGTTCGATGGCTTCAGCTACCCCGCGCTCGACCAGATGGCCAACCATGCCGCGCGTCTGCGGACCCGCACCCGCGGCCGGCTTTCCTGTCCGATGGTTCTGCGGATCCCCTATGGCGGCGGCATTCGTGCGCCCGAGCATCATTCCGACAGCGTCGAGACGTTCTTCGCGCACGTGCCGGGCTTGCGCGTCGTGGTTCCGTCGTCGCCGAGGCTCGCCTACGGGCTGCTGCTGGCGGCCATCCGCGACCCCGATCCGGTCGTGTTCCTGGAGCCGAAGCGGCTTTACCGCGCGATCCGTGAGGAGGTCGCCGACGATGGCGCGAGTGTGCCGCTCGATCAGTGTCTCGTGCGCCGGGAGGGGGGCGATGTCACGCTCGTGGCCTGGGGTGCGATGGTTCACGAGGCTCTGGCGGCTGCCGAGACGCTTGCCCGGGACGGCATTCAGGCGGCCGTCATCGACGTGGCGACGCTGGCACCGCTCGATGAGGAGCCGATTCTCGAATCCGTTCGGCAGACAGGGCGCTGTGTGATCGCGCACGAGGCGCCGCTGACCGGGGGCTTCGGCGGCGAGATCGCGGCGCGCATCGCGGATCGCGGGCTCTTCTCCCTTCTTGCTCCCATCAAGCGGGTTGCCGGTCTCGATTGCGTGATGCCGTTGCCACGGCTCGAGCGCCATTATCTGCCAGGGGCCGACCGCATCGTGGCGGCGGCCAGGGACGCCATGAGGTTCGCGTGACGATCTTCCGCCTGCCAGATCTGGGCGAGGGGCTCGCGGAGGCCGAGCTCGTCGCCTGGCATGTCGGTCCCGGCGATCGGGTGGTCGCCGATCAGCCGCTGGTCTCGGTCGAGACCGCCAAGGCGGTCGTCGAAATCCCTTCGCCATGGTCCGGTCGGGTGGTCGCGACGTTCGGAGCGCCCGGCGATGTTCTGAAGATCGGCGCAGTGCTCGCCGAGATCGAGACAGAGTCCCGGACCGAAGACCGGGGATCGGTGGTCGGTGCGTTACCCGTGGAAGCGCCGGTGGCGGCCGGGGGATCGGCGCCGACGGCGCCGGCGCCGGATCGTCGAAGCGGACCCCGAGCGGTAAGCCCCGCGGTCCGGCGACGCGCGGCCGAGCTTGGCGTCGATGTTTCGGCCGTCGCCGGCACAGGACCTGATGGCACCATCACATTGGCGGACGTCGAGGCGGCGCGTGCCGTGGCTGTCCGGCCGCCAGCGCCCTACCAGCCGCTGACCGGCGTACGACGCGCCATGGCCGAGGCCCTGTCGCGCGAGGCCGCCCGGGTGGTGAGCGCCACCGTCACGGACGAGGTCCCGGTCGAGCATTGGCCGGCGGGCACGGACCCCACGATCCGTCTCATTCGTGCGGTCGTGGCCGGGTGCCGCGCCGCACCGGAGCTCAATGCCTGGCTCGATATGTCCCGCAAGGCGCGATGCCTGCACGAGCGGATCGACCTCGGGATTGCCATGGAGACCGGCGACGGCCTGTTCGTGCCGACGCTGCGTAATGTGGGTGCGTTGTCCGAACGCGATCTGCGCGCGTCCCTCGATGCCCTGAAGAGCGCAGTCCGCACCCGAACGGTGCCGCAGGGCGATCTCACCGGACAGACGATCACGCTGTCGAACTTCGGCACGATCGGCGGCCTTCACGCCGCGCTCACCATCATGCCGCCGCAGGTGGCCATCCTCGGCGCCGGACGAATCCACCAAGCGGTGCGACCGACGGCCAGCGGCATGGCCGTCGTGCGCGTGTTGCCGCTTTCGCTCACGTTTGACCACCGGGCCGTCACGGGGGCCGAAGCCATTCGATTCCTATCGGCGGCCATCGCGGATCTGGCCGCATGACCCTAGTTTCGTCGTTTCGCTTGTCGCAATGAGGCAGCCATGCAGGACATGTTCTCGTTCATCGACGGCCTCGGGCCGGAAAAGATCGTTCACCTGCATCAACCAGCGACCGGACTGAGAGCCATCGTCGTCGTCGATAATACGGCCGCCGGGCCTGCGATTGGCGGCACGCGCATGGCGCCCGATGTCAGCGTGGCGGAATGCTTTCGCCTCGCGCGCGCCATGACGCTGAAGAATGCCGCGGCAGGTCTTGCGCACGGGGGCGCAAAGTCCGTCATCGTTGGCGATCCGGCGATGCCCGAGCGCGAAAAAGAAGCGCTCATTCGCGCGTTTGCAGCATCCATCCGTGACCTCAAGGACTACATTCCCGGCCCTGATATGGGGACCAACGAGACCGCGATGGCGTGGGTGCGCGACGAGATCGGCCGTGCGGTCGGTCTGCCGCGCGTCGTCGGCGGCATCCCGCTCGATGAGATCGGGGCGACCGGATATGGTCTCGCAGCGGCGGCGGAGGCGGCGCAGGAGTTCGGAGGGCCGTCCTTGAAGGGCGCCCGCGTGGCCGTGCAGGGGTTCGGAGCCGTCGGACAGCATGCCGCGAGATTTCTTGCCGAGCGCGGGGCGGTTCTGGTCGCGGCATCCGACTCGCACGGCACGATCTGGGATCCTGACGGGCTCGACGTTGCGGCGCTCATGCGTCTCAAAGGAACAGGAGCGAACGTGCAGGATTGTTCGCAAGGCAAGCGGATGGCGCGCGACGAGATCGTTGCCGTTCCATGCGATATCTGGATCCCGGCGGCGAGGCCGGACGTGCTGACGGCCGCCAATGTCGGTCGACTTGACGCTCGCCTCGTCTTGCAGGGCGCAAATATTCCCGCCACGCCGGAGGCCGAGAAGATCCTGCATGAGCGCGGCGTGCTTTCGATCCCGGACTTCATCGCCAATGCCGGCGGCGTCATTTGCGCGTCCGTCGAGTACCATGGCGGCTCCGAGGCCTCGGCTCTGGGCATCATCGCCGACAAGATCGGCCGAAACACCCGCGAAGTTCTGAGCGATGCGCGGCGCAGCGGACAGCAGCCGCGCGCTGCGGCCGAGGCGCTTGCGGTCCGTCGCGTCAAGGCGGCCATGGCGCTGCGCCGTTGGCACCGGATGCAATGACGGCGTTCGCCGCGTGTTCCCGCCATCGAGATGCACGCCAAAAGAGAAGCTGGGATCCGGGTCGCACATCGTGCGCCGAGGCTTCAGGCAGGGAGGCCGGGGGCGCGACTGTTGTGTCAAACTCAGTCGATCTCTGCGGGCTGGGACCGGCGCAAATCGGGACCCGCCGTGAGCGAGAGAGTCGGTCTTGGCTGCGGGACCGGCGGGGCCTCGGCGCGCGACCAGTCCCGTCTCGCCTTGCGATAGTCAGGACGCATCGTCGACTGCGGCGATGATGCGCATCCCGGAGACATGGT
>CAYWBX010000348.1:0-4611 GCA_964456015.1 uncultured Hyphomicrobiaceae bacterium
CCGCTCGACGGGCATGTGAACTCGCAGCAGCTCCTGCGCGCCCTGCACAAAGGGCTCGCACAGAAGGGCGCGCGCTATCTGGCGAGCCACAGGGTGGAGCGGATCGAGCATGTGGGCGGCGCCTTCCGCCTGACGACGCCGGCCGGCGAGGTGAGGGCGGAGAAGATCGTGCTTGCCGCCGGCAACGCCAACCAGGAGCTCGCGCCGATGGTCGGGCTCGAAGCGCCGATGCGGCCCGAGCGCGGGCAGATCATCGTCACCGAGCGCGTGCAGCCGTTCCTCAGATATCCTGTGGTCACGATCCGGCAGACCAACGAAGGCTCGGTGATGATCGGCGACAGCAAGGAGGAGGGCGTGCGCGATACCGACATGACAATGGGCGTCAATGCCGTCATGGCGGATCGGGCGGTTCGCATGTTTCCAAAGCTCGGCCGCCTCAACGTGGTGCGCATGTGGACCGCCATTCGCGTCATGACCGAGGACGGCTTCCCAATCTACGAACAGTCCAAGAGCTTTCCGGGCGCATTCGTCGCCTGCTGCCATTCGGGCGTGACGCTTGCGGCCAACCATGCGCTCGCCATCGCGCCGATGATCGCCAAAGGAGCGCTCGACGAGGACCTCGTCGGGGCGTTCAGGGCACGGAGGTTTCATGTTCACACGTCTGCGTGACGCGCCCGCCCGGCCGGTCGCCGTCTCGATCGATGGCCGCCGCGTCGAGGCGCAGGAGGGCGACAGCGTCGCGGCGGTGCTGCTGGCCGAGGGCATCCTGCCGACACGCGTCTCCGCCGTCTCGGGCGAGCCGCGCGCGCCCTACTGCATGATGGGCGTGTGCTTCGAATGCCTGGTGACGGTCGACGGCGTCGGCAACCGGCAGGGCTGTCTCGTCCCGGTCCGCGACGGCATGGCGATCGAGACACAGACGAGGCGGCGGGAGGCCGGCCGATGACGCTTGCCGATCTCGAGCGGGACTGGGACGTGATCGTCGTCGGCGCGGGTCCTGCCGGCATGGCGGCCGCGACCGTGACGGCGCGGGCGGGCTTGCGCACGCTCGTGCTCGATGAGAACGCGGGCGTCGGCGGCCAGGTCTGGCGCGCGATCAAGTCGACGCCGGTGCTTTCGCGGCCGATCCTCGGGCCCGACTATTGGGCGGGCGAGGAGGTCGTGCGAGCGTTCGAGGCGAGCGGCGCCCGGCATCTTTGCGGCGCCACGGTGTGGAGCCTCGATCGGGCGCTCGAACTCGGCGTGTCGCAGGCGGGCCGCTCGCGTCTCCTCTCGGCCAAGCGCGTCATTCTGGCGACCGGCGCGCTGGAGCGGCCGTTTCCGGTTCCAGGCTGGACTTTGCCGGGCGTCATGACCGTGGGCGGGGCGCAGACCGTGCTCAAAGCGTCGGGGCTCGTGCCGTCGGGGCGCGTGGTTCTCGTCGGCCTCGGCCCGCTCCTGTGGCTCTTCGCCCATCAGGTTCTCGCAGCAGGCGGTCGGATCCAGGCGATCCTCGACACTTCGCAGCCCGAGCAGCGGCGCGAGGCGGCGCGCCACGCGTTGGGATTCCTGCGTTCATCCTATCTCGCGAAGGGACTGAAGCTGATGGCCGCGGTGCGCCGGCGCGTGCGCGTGGTGACGGGCGTCAGCGATGTCGAGGTGGAAGGCGCGGGCCGGGCGCAGGCGGTGGTCTACCGACGGGGCCGGGAGGGTCGCGAACGGATGCTGGTCGACGCCGTCCTCTTGCACCAGGGGGTCGTGCCGAACGTCAATCTGGCAATGGCGGCAGGCGTCGCCCACCGCTGGAGCGAGAGCCAGCTCTGCTTCGTGCCGGACACCCGTTCCCTCGGGCAGACGAACGTCGAGGGCATCGCGGTCGCCGGCGACGGGGCCGGCATCGCGGGCGCGGAGGCAGCCGTCGCGCGCGGGGAGCTTGCCGGCGTCGCCGCCGCGCGCGCGCTCAGGGGCAGAGAGGACAGCCTGCCCGACGAGGCGGCGCTGCGCCGGCGCCTTGCGCGCTATGAAGCCGCGCGGCCGTTCCTCGACGTCCTGTTCCGGCCGGCCGATCGGTTCCGGGTGCCGGACGGGTCGACGATCGTGTGCCGCTGCGAGGAGGTGACGGCCCGCGACATCGTCGAGGCGGTTCAGATCGGTCCTGAAGGTCCCAATCAGGTGAAGTCTTTTCTGCGCTGCGGCATGGGGCCGTGCCAGGGCCGGCTATGCGGGCTCACGGTGACCGAGCTCATCGCGCGCACGCGCGGCGTCAATCCGGGAGACGTCGGCTACTTTCGCCTGCGTCCGCCCGTGAAGCCCGTTCCGCTCGCCGAGATTGCGGGTCTTGAGGCGAGCGAAGCGGCGGTCAAGGCGGTGGTGCGAAGCCGAGCCCGAGGCTGGTGAGGTCATGGCGACGGCGGACGTCATCATCATCGGCGGTGGGCTGCACGGCTGCTCGGCGGCGCTGCACCTCGCGCGGCGCGGCATCCGGTCGCTGGTGATCGAGAAGGATCACGTCGGACGCCACGCTTCGGGCGTCAATGCCGGCGGCGTGCGCCGTCTCGGCCGCCATCTCGACGAGATCGCGATCTCCTGCGCGTCGATGGAGATCTGGCATCGGATCCGCGACCTCGTCGACGACGATTGCGGCTTCGAAGCGTCGGGCCAGGTCAAGGTCGCCGAGACGGAGGACGACCTCGCAATTCTGCGCCGGCGCGTGGCGGACGTCCGCCGCCGCGGGTTCGAGCATGAGGTTCTCGTCGATCAGAGCGAACTCCGCCGCTGGCTGCCGGCGGTGGCGCCGCATTGCGTCGGCGGCATCGTCGTCGAAGGCGACGGCGCGGCCAATCCTTATCGCACGACGCTCGCCTTCAGGCGCAAGGCGGCAAGCCTCGGGGTTCGCTTTCGTGAGGGCGAGCGCGTGACCGGACTGCAAAGGACGGGCGGCGTCTGGCAAGTCACGTCGACGCATGGGACGCATTCCTCTCCCATCGTCGTCAACTGTGCCGGCGCGTGGGCCGCAGAGATCGCCGCGCTTCTCGGCGAGCCGGTGCCGCTTGAGGTGATCGCGCCGATGATGATGATCACGGGCCCGATGCCGCCGTTTCTGAAGCCCGTGGTCGGCGCGACCAGCCGGCCGCTCTCGTTCAAGCAGATGCCGAACGGGACCGTCATGATCGGCGGCGGGCGGCGCGGCACCCCATTGCCCGATCGCAACGAGAGCGATCTCAATTTTCGGCAGCTTGCGCTCGGCGCGCAGACGGTGCTCGAGCTCTTTCCCGTCATGGCCGGCGCGACGCTCGTGCGCGCGTGGGCCGGCCTCGAGGCGCGGATGCCGGACGACATTCCGGTGATCGGACCAAGCAGCACCAGCGAGGGCGTCTTTCACGCCTTTGGGTTCTCGGCGCACGGCTTTCAGATGGGGCCGGGGGTCGGGGCGATCGTCGCCGAGTTGATCGCGAACGGCTCCACAAACTTGCCCATTTCGGCGTTCGACATTCGCCGCTTTCGCCAGGTCTCCTGACCGTGGCAGAATGGCGCCGGGACAGCTGGGATCAATGGGTGGGAGTAGCGCATGGCAGACGACGGCCGTGACGTGACGGTGCTGTCGCACCCCTACATGGTGAAGTGGTTTTCGCCGACTCTATTGGTGAACGCGGCGATCCGCGCCATGGTTTCGCCGGTGTTCGGCACGTTCGCGGACGCGCGCGCCGCGCAGGCGAACGTCGACGGCTTCGCTCCAGAGGCACTCGAGCAGGTCGCCGTGCGCTACGACCTGACCCGCGTCCAGCCTTATCTCGCCGAGCCCGCGCGTCTCATCGATGAAAGCGGGGCGGTCTGGCTCGACTACATCGCGGACACCGGCGACGGCTTCGATTCGAGCTACGCCATGGCCTCGCTCGTCGCCGCCAAGTCGCTCACCGTCATGCGGCCGGGCTCGAAGGTGCGCCACGAGTTGCCGGCCGGCCAGATCGTGATCTTCGGCGGCGACCAGGTCTATCCCTATCCCTCGCGCGAGGAGTACCGCGCGCGGTTCGTCACGCCCTTCGAGATGGCGTTCTCGGACCTCTCCCGTCCGCGGCTTTCTTTCGTCATTCCCGGAAACCACGACTGGTACGACGGGCTCAATTCGTTCGACTATCTCTTCTGTCAGGCCCGCTACGGTCAGAAGGCCGGCCGCTCCATCGGCGCGCTCGTCTTCCCCCAGCATCGCAGCTACTTCGCGCTGCGGCTGCCCTACAATTGGTGGTTCTGGGGCGTCGACATCCAGTTCTCAGACTATCTCGACGCCGGTCAGGTGCAGTACTTCGAGGCCGTTGCGCGCCAGATGGCGGACCGCGGCGCCGACGGGCTCGAGCACAAGGTCGTGCTCGCCGTCGCGGTGCCCGGCTGGCAGTACGAGGAGGCGCTGGCGCGAGCGTCCAACTCCAACATCCGCGCGATCAGCGAGATCGCCGAGCGGGCCGGCGCGAAAGTCTGTGCGGTGATCTCGGGCGATGCGCATCATTACTCGCGCTACTTCTCGCGCACGCTCGGCCTCAACCTCATCACGGCGGGCGGCGGCGGCGCGTTCCTGCATCCGACGCATCAGCTCTACGACGACATCACCTACCGGTGGCAGGGGGCGGATCACACGTT
>CAYWBX010000349.1:0-4610 GCA_964456015.1 uncultured Hyphomicrobiaceae bacterium
CGGTAGCGGCCGCCGCGGGCGGTGCGCCGCGTGACGCGAGTGCTGTCGAAACACAGGCGCTGCCGGCCGCGAAGCCCGCCCCCGTCGCCGTCGTTGTCATGACGGGGCCTTCGCTCGACGCGGTCCGCCTCTACTGGCAGGTGGTCCAGGAGGCCAACAAGGCTGCCCTGCGCGGACTTGAGCCCCGCGTCGTCGAGGTCGCATCCGACCCGCCCGTGTACCAGCTGCTGGCCGGTCCCGTGGCCACGAAGGAAGCGGCGACGCGCGTCTGTGAGCGTCTGCGACTGAAACCGAGCCAATGCTCGGTGGTCCCCCTCGCCGGCCAGCCGCTCTAGCCGCGCGCACCAAGGCTGTCCTTGCGCGCTCAGGACGCGGCGTTTATGAGTACCGCCGAATTCGAGGATGCCGCACGTCGGATCATGGGCTGCCGCACGCGGGCGGGCAGCTGGGGCTGACGCGCTTTTCTGCGCGCGCGGGCGGAAATCAGGCTGGCTTGCGGCGCGGGGCGGCCGAGGGCAGGGTGGCGGGACCGTACATGGCGACCGTGGTGATGAAATTCGGCGGCACGTCGGTTGCCAACGTCGACCGCATTCGAAATGTGGCACGCCACGTCAAGCGCGAGGTCGATGCCGGAAACAAGGTTGCGGTGGTCGTCTCGGCGATGGCCGGAACGACGAACCAGCTCGTGGCATGGGTCCGCGAGGCATCGCTCTTGCACGATGCGCGCGAGTATGACGCGGTCGTCGCGTCCGGCGAGAACATCACCGCCGGGCTTCTGGCGATCGTGCTGCAGTCCATGGGTATCACCGCCCGCTCTTGGCAGGGCTGGCAGATCCCGATCATTACGGATCAGGCGCACGGCGCAGCGCGCATCCTGAGCATCGACGGGGCGAAGCTGCGCGAGCGGCTCGACCAGGGGGAGGTGGCCGTCGTCACCGGCTTCCAGGGCCTCGAGCCGGAGCGCAATCGGCTCTCCACGCTCGGCCGCGGCGGGTCCGATACGAGCGCAGTGGCCATCGCCGTGGCGCTCAAGGCCGATATCTGTGACATCTATACCGACGTCGATGGTGTCTACACCACGGACCCCCGCATCGTGCCGAAGGCGCGCCGCCTGCCGAAGATCTCCTACGAGGAGATGCTCGAGATGGCCTCGCTCGGCTCGAAGGTGCTCCAGACGCGTTCGGTCGAGCTGGCGATGGTCCACAAGATGCGCACGCGGGTGCTCTCGAGCTTCGTGCCGCCGGACCAGATGCAGCCGGTGCGCGAACGCGGTAACGAGGAGATCGGCACCACCGTTTGCGACGAGGATGAGATCGTGGAACAGCAGGTTGTCAGCGGCATCGCGTACTCGAAGGATGAAGCCAAGGTGACGCTTCGCAAGATCGCCGACAAGCCGGGCGTGGCCGCGAGCATTTTTGGACCGCTGGCGGACGCCAACGTCAATGTCGACATGATCGTCCAGAACCTCTCCTCGGACGGCAAGCACACCGACATGACCTTCACGGTGCTCGAATCGGAGCTGCCGCGGGCGCTCGAGGTGCTCAAAGCCGCACGCAAGGAGATCGGTTACTTCGATTTGGACAGCTCGGCCGATGTGGTGAAGGTTTCCGTCATCGGCATCGGCATGCGCAGTCATGCCGGCGTCGCCGCCCGCATGTTCAAGGCGCTTGCGGAAAAGGGGATCAACATCCTCGCGATCACCACGTCCGAGATTAAGATCAGCGTTCTGATCAACTCGGCATACGCCGAGCTCGCAGTGCGCACGCTGCACTCGCTTTATGGCCTTGACGCCGACTGAGCCGGAGCAGGCTCGTCGGTCTCGGCCGGACCGTCGACCGCCGCCGGCGGATTGGACGGACCACGCACGGCCGCCGGGACCAGCATCCGGCTGAGCCAAGTGAACGCGAAGGCAGGGGCCGTTGCCAATGGCCAAGAGACCGGCCGACGAGACAAGAAAGGGAACGGTCGAGCCGGCGCTCCGGCCGATCCTGCGTCGGCTGCACGAGATCATGTCCGGCACCGACGACGGCCAGAGCCGCCTGGACAAGATCGTGCGCCTGGTGTCGGGGCTGCTGATCGCCGAGGTCTGCTCGATCTATCTGCGCCGCCAGGACGGCTCGCTTGAGCTGTTCGCGACCGAGGGCCTGCGCCCGAGCGCCGTCCACACGACGTTCATGAAGCGCGGCGAGGGCCTCGTCGGGCGCTGCGCCGAGCTCAAGGTGCCGGTCAACGAGCCCGACGCGCAGAAGCATCCGGCCTTTTCCTACCGGCCGGAGACCGGGGAAGAGATCTATCACTCGTTCCTGGCGGTCCCGATCCTGCGCGGCGGCGAGGTCCTGGGCGTGCTCACGGTCCAGAACAAGACCCCGCGCATCTACGCCGAGGAAGACGTCGAGGCGTTGCAGACGACGGCAATGGTGCTCGCTGAGCATCTTGTGAGTGGCGCCGTCCCCGGCGCCAGTCCGCAGTCGGCCGGTTCAGCCGCACAAGGCCTGATCATCAAGGGCCAGCCCATTTCGGACGGCATCGCGCTGGGTCATGTCGTGCTGCACGAGCCGCGCGTGGCGGTGACGGAGCTCGTGGCAGAGGACAGCGAGGCCGAGGCCGCTCGCCTCGACGCGGCGCTCACCGAGCTCAAAGCCGCGCTCGACGAGTTGATCGACCAGGGCGAGCTGGCCAAGGACGGAGAGCATCGCGACGTGCTCGAGGCCTACCGCATGTTCGCCAACGACCGCGGCTGGCAGCGCCGGCTGCATGAGGCGGTGAAGTCCGGGCTCACGGCCGAGGCGGCGGTTGAGCAGGTCCAGAACCGAACCCGCGCTCGCATGCTCAGGCAGGCCGAGCCGTTCTGGCGCGAGCGCGTGCGCGATCTCGACGACCTGTCCGACCGTCTCCTGCGCATCCTCGCCGCACGCCGCGGCGACACGACGCTCGACAGGGACATCCCCCACGATGCCGTGCTGATCGCGCGCACGATGGGCGCCGCCGAACTGCTCGATTACGACCGCAAGCGCCTCAAAGGACTGGTGATCGAGGATGGCAGCGGCCAGAGCCATGTGGCCATCGTGGCGCGCGCGCTCGGCATCGCCGCCGTCGGGCAGGCGCGCGGCGCCGTCGAGCGCACCGAGCGAGGCGCGCCGATCATCGTCGATGCCGACACGGGCGAGATCTATCTCCGGCCGACGGCGGAGGTGATTAAGGCCTACGCCGACAAGGTGCGCTTCCGCGCGCGCCGTCAGCGCAAGTACCGTGCCTTGAAGGACGTGCCGCCGCTGACGCGCGACGGTGTGCGCATCGAATTGCACATGAACGCGGGTCTCGAGGTCGACGTCGCCCAGCTGCATGAGGCCGGCGCCGACGGAATTGGCCTCTTTCGCACCGAGCTGCAGTTCATGATCGCCTCGTCGTTTCCGCGCCTCGAGCGCCAGACGCAGGTCTATCGCCGCGTGCTCGAGGAGGCGCGGGGCAAGCCGGTAGTCTTCCGCACGCTCGATATCGGTGGCGACAAGGTCCTGCCGTACCTGAGGCACGAGCCGGAGGTGAACCCTGCGCTCGGCTGGCGCGGCATCCGCCTTGGCCTCGACCGCCCCGCGCTGTTCCGCACCCAGATCCGCGCCCTGATCCGCTCAGCCGACGGGGTCGATCTGCACGTCATGGTGCCGATGGTCTCAGACCGCGGCGAGGTGATCCAGATCCGCGAGATGATCGACCGCGAACTCGAACTCGCTCGCCGCCGCACGGGCGCTGCGCCGCGGCTGCGTGTCGGCATCATGATCGAGGTGCCGGCGTTGCTCTTCGAGCTCGACGAGGTTCTGCCGTTGGTCGATTTCGTCTCGATCGGCAGCAATGATCTGATGCAGTATTTCTACGCGGCCGATCGCGACAATCCGCGCGTCGCGAGCCGCTTCGACTGTCTCTCGCCGGCGTTCCTGCGGGCCTTGAAGTCGATTGTCGACGCCGCGGCCCGCCACAATGTTCCGGTCACGATCTGCGGCGAGATGGGCGGGTTGCCGTTCGAGGCTATGGCGCTGATCGGCATCGGATTTCGCTCGCTGTCGATGGCGCCGGCGGCGATCGGCCCGATGAAGACGATGCTGATGTCGCTTGACGTCGGCCAACTGAGGCAGATGCTAATGCCGCTCCTCGAGCGCGGACACCTGTCCCTGCGCGACGAGCTGCGCCGGTTTGCGGAGAATGCCGGCGTCGAGATCTGACAGCGGCTGGTCCGGAGCTGCCATGGGCGTTGTCGGCTCCGGCTTGAGTGCGGGGGCACAATCGGCATGTCAGGCGAATGGGAGCGTTTTCGCCGGCAGCAGCCGGGGACCGCAGGCGGCGGTTCGCACGGCAGGGGCGTGTCGATCTACGCCATCGATGAGCGCCCGTCCGGGCTCGACCCCGTGCTCGGCGGGCTCTTTCGCACCATGCGCTCGCTGTCGCCGCTCTCACTCGATGCGCTGGCCTACGAGCTCGGCACGACGCCGGAGACGCTTGTGGCGCTCGAGGCCGGCCAGTTGCGGGTGTTCCCCTCGCAGGCCGAGGCGCGGCGCGTGATCGAGGCCTATGGCTGGCACGTCGCGATTGATGTTGGCCCCATCCTGCGTCGGCTGCTC
>CAYWBX010000350.1:0-4604 GCA_964456015.1 uncultured Hyphomicrobiaceae bacterium
CCGGGATCGCCACGCAGCTCGTCGTCACCCGCCAGCTCGCCGAGCGGCAGATCAACTACAAGGACCTTGGCCGCGAAGCTTTCATCGGCAAGGTGTGGGAGTGGAAAGCGGAGTCGGGCGGCACCATCGTGCATCAGCTGAAGCGCCTCGGGGCGTCCTGCGACTGGAGCCGCGAGCGGTTTACGATGGACGAGGGGCTGTCGAAGGCCGTGCTCAAGGTCTTCGTCGATCTCTACAAGGCGGGCCTCATCTACCGCGACAAACGGCTCGTCAACTGGGACCCCGAGTTCCAGTCGGCGATCTCGGACCTCGAGGTCGAGGCGCGCGAGCACACAGGCTCCTTCAAGTGGTCGCGAACCCAGGTGGACAAGGACGGCAACCCCGTTCTGTTCGAGCCGGCAAAGCTGAACCGCGTGCTCGACAAGGACCCGTCGGGGCACATGTACTACATCAAGTATCCGCTGGTCGGCGCCCGGTATGATCCGGACGATCCGGCGACTTTCGTCATGGTCGGCACGACGCGGCCCGAGACGATGCTCGGCGACACCGGCGTCGCGATCCATCCCGAGAACGAGAAGCTCAAGCAGCTGATCGGGCGGCACTGCGAGCTGCCGCTCACAGGTCGCACGATCCCGATCGTCGGCGACACCTACGCCGATCCCGAGAAGGGGACCGGCGCCGTCAAGATCACGCCGGCGCACGATTTCAACGACTGGGAGGTCGGCAAGCGTTGCGGCCTTGAGGTCATCAACATTCTCGATGCCAGAGCGCATCTCAACGAGAACGTGCCGGAGCTCTATCGCGGTCTCGACCGCTTCACGGCGCGCAAGCGCATCGTCGAGGACCTGCACGCGCATGGCTTCCTCGAGCGCATCGAACCGAACACCCATTCGGTGCCGCACGCCCAGCGTGGCGATGCCATCGTCGAGCCGTGGCTCACCGACCAGTGGTACGTCGACGCGGCGACGCTGGCCAGGCCCGCGCTCGAGGCCGTGCGCGCCGGCAAGACCCGCTTTGTGCCGGAGAAGTACGCCAACGACTATTTCCGCTGGCTCGAGAACATCCAGCCCTGGTGCATCTCCCGCCAGCTCTGGTGGGGGCATCAGGTGCCCGCGTGGTATGGCCCGAAAAAGAAGGCCGGCGCGACCGACCCCAAAGATCTCACTTACGTCTTCAACGACCCGAATCCGACGCTGTTCGTCAGCGAGAGCGAGGGGGGAGCGCTCGCATCCGCTCGCGAGGAGTATGGCCTCGACGTGGAGATCGTCGAGGATGTCCACGCCGCCGTCAGGCAAAGCGCCAAAGACAATTCGAAAGCCTACATCTGGCGCGATCCCGACGTGCTTGACACCTGGTTCTCTTCGGCGCTCTGGCCGTTCTCGACGCTTGGCTGGCCGGAGCCAACCAAGGAGCTTGCCCGTTTCTATCCGACGAGCTGCCTCGTCACCGGCTTCGACATCATCTTCTTCTGGGTCGCCCGCATGATGATGATGGGCCTGCACTTCATGAAGGAGGTGCCGTTCCGCGACGTCTACATTCACGGTCTCGTTCTCGACGAGAAGGGCCAGAAGATGTCGAAGACCAAGGGGAACGTCATGGACCCCCTGGAGCTGATCGACGTCTACGGTGCCGACGCCTTGCGCTTCACGCTCGCGGCCATGACGGCGCAGGGCCGCAACGTGCGGCTTTCGAAGAGCCGAGTCGAGGGCTACCGCAACTTTGCGACCAAGCTCTGGAACGCGGCGCGGTTCGCCGAATTGAACGAGTGCCGCCGCCTCGAGGGGTTCGACCCCAAATCGGCGTCTGAGACGCTCAATCGCTGGATCGCCGGCGAGACCGCGCGCGCGGCGGCCACGATCACGGCCGCGCTCGAAGAGTACCGGTTCAACGACGCAGCGAGCGCCGTCTATCAGTTCGTCTGGGGAACGATCTGCGACTGGTACCTCGAGCTGGCGAAGCCGATCTTGAGCGGCGGCAGCGCGGCGGCGAAAGCCGAGACGCAGGCGATGACGGCTTGGGTGCTCGATCAGGCGTTGGCGCTTCTCCATCCGTTCATGCCCTTCATCACCGAGGAGCTCTGGGCGAGGACGGGCGCGCACGGGCCGAAGCGTACCGCACTTCTCGCCCTCAGCGACTGGCCGAGCCTCACCGGTGTCGGCTCGGCCGCTGCCGATCAAGAGATCGGCTGGCTCATCCGACTGATCTCGGAGATCCGCTCGGTGCGCTCGGAGATGAACGTGCCGGCGGCGGCGAAGGTGCCGCTCGTTGTCGTCGGCGCGGATGCGACGACGAAAGAGCGGGCGAGCCGGCACCAAGACACAATTGTGAGGCTCGCTCGGCTCGAGGGCATCACGTTTGCGGACCAGGCGCCCAAGGGAGCCGCCCAGATCGTAATCGGAGAGGCGACGGCGTGCCTGCCGCTCGCCGGCGTCATCGACATGGCGGCCGAACGAAAGCGCATTGAGCGCGAGATCGACAAGGTTGGCGTCGAGATCAAGAAGGTGACCGACCGCCTCGGCAATCCGCAATTCATGGCCAAGGCGCCGGAGGAGGTGGTCGAGGAGTTGAAGGAGCGGCAGGTGGATTGGGAGGCGAAGGGGCGTCAGCTCGCGGCGGCGCTCGCCCGCATCGCGGCGCAATAGTTCTGGCGTGGGCCCTTCCGGTCACCGCCTCGAGGTGCCGCTCTTGCGCACATGAGGCCCGGCACGCGGCGGTGCGCCTGCCGCCATCGCCATGATGTGGCGCAGCGCCGCCTCGTCCAGCCGCGATTGATCCGCGTCGTCGGATAGCAGCCGCGGGCCGTATTCACTTCGCCAGATAGTTGCGGTGGACGAAGGCACCCGTGCCGCTGCGGGCCTCCACGAGAAGACCAGCCGCGTTCTCGCGCGCCTCGAGCCGCACGACATTGGGGATCACGCGCTCGCTTACGGCGCCCTTCTCCGTCTCGTCGAGGAATGCCGCCACCGCGGCAATCGAGGGCGCTTCCGGATTGGGGCGCGTCGCATCCGAGGCCGTGCCGGTCGCCCGCGAGCCCGAGGACTGCGCCTTGCCAGTGAGGGCTTCCGTCGCCGCCGCCCGGGCGAGCTTCGGCCACATCTTGCGGAACAGCCCGTTCGATGGGTAAACGTCGGCGCTCGACAGTCGCCCATTGATTGCGAAGACCGCGCCGACGATGTCTGATCGCGCTGTCGCGGCGGGGGAGAGCGCGGCGACGTAGGCATCCTGTGCCTGCCGCAGCTTCTCGTTTTCGAGCGCGAGCTGCAGGCTTGTGCGCGACTTCTCGGAGGCTACGGGCACGGCCAGAGCCGACGTCAACGCCTCCTGCACCTTGCTGACGTTGCGCCAGACCTCATGCTGCGCGTTCGCGCCGCCGCTCCCCGTAACGAGCCGGCGTTGTTGCAACTCTGCTTCGATGTCTTCTTGCGACCTCCGGAGGAAGCCCGCGACGCTGGCGGGGGGCTCGGCGGGCGCGCCGGTTGTGGTCTCGGGACGCGGCGCGGCCGGCTTTGCTGAACTCGCCATGGCGAGCTTTGCCTCCCGGGACGGCATCACCTGATCGGAAAGCGCGAAGCGTCGTGCATCCTCCTTGCCGCGAACCGCCCAGCGCCCCTGCTCGACGCAGTAGGCGCCGATCGGGATGAGACCGGAGCCCGGCTCGATCACCATGCTGACGGTAAGCACCCGGTCCTGCTGCCCACCCTTCACGATGTCGCCGAATTGCACGAACACGGGTTCTTTCCCGATGTTGCGCATCTTGAGCTCTTGCACATTGCCCGTCTCCAGCACCTCGACGGCGCCCTTCGCGAGCGCCTCCTGGAGGGTCAGCGGCACGGGGCCGGGGGCCGAGGGGCCGTGGACGAAGTAGACCGCTATGTTCTCATGCACGCTGGGACCTAAGATGCGTCCCGCCGGCTCGGCGGCTGATCGACCGGCGAACGAGGAAAGCGCGAGAATGCTTGCGGCGAGCAGCGGCAGGCCTAATCTCAGGTCCATGACCGATCTCCGGATCTCGGATCACTGTTACGCGACCATGCCGAGTATCGCCGCGACATTCGGGGAATTCGTGGTGCCGGCGGGGCAATTTGGTGGCGCGACGCACCGCCGGGCGTGCTCGCGCCGGGCAAAACGCGCATTGCGCAATCAGGGAGTGAGCAGATGGACTTCAAGGGCAAGGTGGCCGTCATCACGGGCGCCGCGAACGGCATCGGACGCGCCGCTGCGCTGGCGTTCAGCGCGCACGGCGCCAACGTCGTGCTCGTCGATCGCGATGGCGCCGGCGTCAAGGCTGCGGCGGGCGCCATCGAGCAGAAGGGCGGCAAGGCCGTGGCGGTCACGGCGGATGTGACGAAATCGGCCGACGTTGCGGCCTACGTCAAGGCTGCGGTTGACGCTTACGGGCGGATCGACTGCTTCTTCAACAACGCCGGCGTCGAAGGCAAGCTCAAGCCCCTCGCGGAATACGACGAGGCGGATTGGGACCAGCTCATGAGCGTCAACGTCAAGGGCGTGTTCCTCGGATTGCGCCACGTGCTGCCGCAGATGATCAAGCAGCGGTCCGGCGCCATCGTGAACACCGGTTCGACCGCCGGCCTCGTCGGCACGCC
>CAYWBX010000351.1:0-4594 GCA_964456015.1 uncultured Hyphomicrobiaceae bacterium
CGATGTGGGACCGGAATGCGACACCGCCTTCGGACAACTCGCGCAGGCCCGACAGCGACATAACCTGGAAGCCGCCGCTGTCGGTCAGAATCGGCCCGCTCCAGTTGACGAGCTTGTGCAGGCCGCCGAGGCGGGCGACGCGCTCCGCGCCCGGCCTCAGCATCAGGTGGTAGGTGTTGGCGAGGATGACGTCGGCACCCGCCGCCCTCACCTGGTCCATGTAGAGGGCTTTCACGCTTCCGGCCGTCCCGACCGGCATGAAGGCCGGCGTGCGGATAAGGCCCCGCGGCGTCCTCACCTCGCCGAGGCGGGCATTGCCCGACCGGCGGAGGAGCTTGAAGCCGAAGCCGCTCACCGGCGCGGCTCCGCCGGGTGCAGCAAGCAGGCATCGCCGAAGGAGTAAAAGCGGTAGCGCTGGGCTATGGCATGGGCATAGGCGCGTCGCATGAGATCGAGACCGGAGAAGGCCGACACCAGCATGAAGAGCGTCGAGCGTGGCAAATGGAAGTTCGTCAGCAAGAGATCGACCGCGCGAAACCGATAGCCTGGCGTGATGAAGATGCTCGTCTCACCTCTGAAGGGCGCCACCCGGCCATCCTCGCCCGCCGCGCTCTCCAGCAGGCGCAGCGCCGTCGTCCCGCCGGCGACGATGCGGCCTCCGCGCGCTCTCGCCGCGTTGAGCGTCGCCGCCGCGGCGGGAGTGACCTCCCCCCACTCGGCATGCATGACGTGAAAGGCCGTGTCCTCGGCCTTGACCGGCAGGAAGGTGCCGGGCCCGACGTGCAGCGTCACGAACTCGATCCCGGCGCCGGTCTCGCGGATCCGGCCGAGCAGCGCCGGGGTGAAATGCAGGCCGGCGGTGGGAGCGGCGACCGCGCCTTCCTGTCTTGCAAAAACGGTCTGGTAGTCGACCGCGTCGCTTTCGGCCGTCGGCCTGCGGCCGGCGATATATGGCGGCAGGGGCACGGCGCCGATGTCACGCAGCGCATCCTCGAGGCTGGGACCGGCGAGGTTGAAGGCGAGTACGATCTCGCCGGCCTCACCCTTCGCCTCGACCTGGGCCTCGACGGCGTTAAGCCCGCAGGCCCGATCGGGACCGCCAAAGGCGATCACGTCGCCGGCCTTGAGCCGCTTGCCCGGCCGCGCGAGGGCAAGCCAGCGGCTTTCGCCGGTACGGCGCAGCAGCGTCGCGCTGACTAGTGCCTGCGACCCTTCGCGATGGCGCACACCGCTTAGCTCGGCGCGGATGACACGCGTATCGTTGAGGACGAGAACGTCTGCGGGCCTCAGCCAGCGCGGGAAGTCCCGCACATGGGCATCCAGAAGCGTCTCGGCATCGTCGGGTCGCACGACAAGCAGACGCGCACTGTCCCGCGGACGGGCGGGAAAAAGCGCAATTCTATCCTCGGGCAGATTGAAATCGAACTCGTCGACACGCATGGGGCCGATGTTTCGGCGCCCGCGCATCGAAGGTCAATGGGCTCTCGCGTTATTGCCGCGCAATCTCCTAGCGGTCGTTCTCGGTTGGATCGCGGTAGTCCTCCGATGAACTCCTGCGACGCCCCGAATTACGATCGAAAACCAGCGTCTGCGTATTGGCATTCTGGTGGTTCTGAAGGGTGCGCGGCCTCGGCGGCGGCTGTGCCGGTGGGGCCTGCGGCGACGTCTGAATGTTCTGCTGTTGCTGCGGCGGCGTATGAAGCGTCGGCGGCGGCGTCGTGCTCGGAGGCTGATTGTGCGTCTTCTGCTGCTGCTCCTGAGTCTGAGTCTGCGAAGGCCCGGGCTTCTGCTCCTCGATCTTCTTGCGATCCGGCGGAGCGACCTGCACCGGAGCGGGAGGCGTCTGCGTGGTGGCGGCCGGCGGCGTAGTTGTCACACGATTGGCATCCGGATTGGAGTGGCGTGTCAGCACGAAAGCGCCGACACCTGCCAGCACGATACCGAGCCCGAGCAGCCCGGCGATCACGAGCACCTTGTTGGAGCTGGGCTTCGGCACGGCCGGCTCGAGCGGGCGGATGCGCGCGGCCGGTGCCGCGCCGGCAGGCCCACCGGTCGGCTGCCTCAGCGGCGCAACCTGGGGTGGAGCGCTCGCACGCGGCAGTGGTGCGGCGGGTCGGATTTCGGTGACCTCGTGCTCGACCGCGGAGGCGGCGGGACGGATCTGAGTCACCTCGGGATCGGCCGTGACGGCCTGATTGGCCGCGCCGTTGACGGAGCGCACGACGATGACCGTTGTATTGTCCTGCCGGCCGCCCGCGCCGATCCGGTCGGTCGCCTTCAGCAACCAGTCGCGGACGGCCGCGACGCCCTTGTCGCGGCGCTTGGCGACGATCGCGCGGATTTGCTGGTAATCGAGCGTCTCGAGGCCGTCGGTGGCGAAAATCAGAATGTCGCCAGCTTCCATTTTGCGCGTGTCTATCTCGCGAATGGTGAGCGGCTTGCCGGTCACGGCGGATGTGATGGAGTAGCGCTGCTGGTCGCTCAGAGCTACGCGCCAAGCTTCGTCGGAATCGGACTCCAACGCCCTGAGGTCTAGCGCGAGGTGGTTGGAGTGGTCCTCGTTGACGCGATGCACCTCGTTGCCGCGCACGCGGATGAGCAACGAATCGCCCACGCTGACGAAGGTCATTTTCTCGGTGCCGAGATGGGCCGCGATCAGCGTGCAACCCATCTGCTTCAGCAAGGCGTCCTTTGTCTTGGCCTCGGCGATGGCGCCGTTGGCGGCCTTCAGCGCGAAGTCGAGCCGCTCGTTGGGCGCTTTGTCGCCGCGCTGAAAATACGCGCCCGCGAACTGCTCGCAGGCGATGCGGCTGGCGACGTCGCCGCCGCCATGACCGCCCATGCCGTCGGCGATGACGACCAGCGCCCCGTTGTCGATCTGGACACCGGTCGGTCGCTCCGCCTCGGATGTCAAGTCGCGGCCGTCAAGGGCCCGCAAGCGCCAGGCATCCTCCTGCACCTTGCGCGAGCCGAGTATCTTGCCGGCAGCGATCTCGAAACGCATCAGCTGATCTCGCTCCAGTCGAAATTCGGGCCGCAAAGCGGCACGAATACGAGCGTCGTATGACCGATCTCGATGCGATCACCCGCCGTGAGCTCGATCGGCGTCAGGACGACCTTGCCGTTGACGCGGACGAGGTTCTCGCTCTCGCCGCCATGGCTGATGTAGAATGTGCGGGAGCGGTCGTCATAGGCGATGGTCGCGTGCTTGTGGCGCGAGATCGTCTCGTCGCCGAAATCGAGCGGGATGCGGTTCGATTTCTCGCGGCCGACCGAATTGTACTGATTGAAGATCGGGCGCGACCGGCCGCGCCCCGAGCCGGAGATGACGACGAGCCAGCCGACCTCGGGGTTGAAGGGCTGGGCTGGCTTGGGATCGACAGTCATAGGGGGTTTCTGCTCCGCTCCGCTATCGCTCGGGGGCTCAGGCGACTTCTTGAATCCGACGAGACGCGTGCTGCCGTCCTCATCACCATGGTCCGCCATCATCGCCTCCTTCGGCGCTGCATCTTTCGGCACTGGAGGCGGGGCGACCTTCTTGGCCTCCCGCACATCCTCGATCGGATCGGGCTTTCCCGTCATCGAGACGCTCGGGCTCGAGGAGGAACGCACCACTACCGTCGGGTCGTTGACACCGGCGCGCCCGCCCGGGCGGACGACGGCTTTGTCGCCTTGGTTGACTAGGTTGGTTTCTTCATCGCTCACGTAAGGTCTCCGATTCTTGATGGGAGGGACACGCTCGTCACAGTTCCGGCGGCTGCCCGGTGAGGAAACGGAAGCGCACCGAGCCAATCGTCACCTCGTCTCCGTCGGCGAGGGTTGTCTGGTCCCGCTCGATGCCATTGACCAGGACCGGGTTTCGCTCCGAGCGGCTCGCCGTAAGATTGTGGATCTCAAATCCTCCACTCGGAGTCAGCGACACGATGGCATGGTGCCGGGATACCGTCACATCCTCGATGCGAATGTCGTTATCGGTATGGCGGCCGATCGAGATCTTGTGCAGGCGCATAGGATAGGTGCCAAGATTGTCGGCAAACTGCAGCACGGCAATCGTCGGCCGCGGCGGCTCTGCCACAGCTTGGCTGCGTGCCGGTTCTGCGCCCCCAGGCGTGGCCGGCAGAAGTCGTGATCCGGGTTTCGTCGGCGCTCGTATCGTGCGCCATTTCGGCCGGCTCGGGAAGCGTCACGGGGGTATCGATCTGCACGGGATCTGATGCCGGCGAGTGTCGCACCTCGGTCGCCTCCTGTGAGCCAACGTGCATGGGCGCTTGCTGGTCAAACGCCGGCGGCGGCGGGGCGTTGACGACCGTCTTGTCGAGCGGCGGCGGCACGATGCCCGGCGGTGGCGGTGGCACAGGCGCGGCGGCTGCACCGGCGAATGCGGGTGCCGGCGGCGGAGGGACCAACGCGGGAGGAGGCTGGATCGGCTCCACCTGCCGAAGCGGCGGAGTCGCGGCCGTCTTTGCCGCTGCCTTGCGCCGCGCCGAGCGGCGGGCGAGCGCCAGGATCAGCCCCCCGACGAGAATCGACAGCACGGTTGCGGCGGCAAGCGCCCGCCAGGGCGGATCGAACAGCCAGTTGATGATGCCGTCGA
>CAYWBX010000352.1:0-4589 GCA_964456015.1 uncultured Hyphomicrobiaceae bacterium
ACGGGCCATCACGCTCTACTGCGATCTGGTGGCGCGGGCCGCCATCGACGGCATCGAGCGCAGCCAGGTCGCGGCCGGCGTCGACATCGGCGCGTCCGAGACGGTGCCCGCCGAGGCGGCTGCCGACGCCGAGGTGCCGGTGTTCAAGGGAATCGATGCGCCGCGCGGGGAGGCTGACGATCTCAAGCGCATCTCGGGCATCAGCCCGAAGCTCGAGCAGCAGCTCAACGACAAGGGGGTGTTCCACTTCTGGCAGATCGCAGATTTCGACGCGACCGCCATCGCGGCCCTTGACCGAGAGCTCAAGCTGCGCGGGCGCATCACGCGTGACGACTGGGTCGGTCAGGCGAAGAAATTCGTGGATGCGGCGGCCGCCTGAGGCCGCTCCGTTCGGACGAAAATACTGGCGAGAGGACGAGAGGGGAGCGGCCTGCGGGCGGGGCAACCTGTCCTTCCTCATCCCTGATGGCTCCGTTCCTGAAAGGATATCCGATGACGACGATCACGGCCGGCATGGTGAAGGAGCTGCGCGACAAGACCGGCGCCGGCATGATGGACTGCAAGGCCGCGCTGACGGAGACCGGCGGCGATCTCGAGAAGGCGATCGACTGGCTGCGCAAAAAGGGGCTTTCCAAGGCTGCCAAGAAGGCGGACCGGATCGCCGCCGACGGCCTCATCGGCGTCGCCGCTGCGGGCGGCGCGGGCGCCATCGTCGAGGTCAACTCGGAGACCGATTTCGTCGCCCGCAACGACAAGTTCCAGGATCTCGTGCGCGCGATTGCGACGCTCGCCCTCAAGGCGGGCGGCGACCTCGGCAAGCTGCTGGCGAGCCCATTCCCGGGCACATCGCATTCGGTCAACGATCACATGAAGGAGATGATTGCGACCATCGGCGAGAACATGACCGTGCGCCGCACCGCCGCCCTTTCCGTCACCGGCGGGCAGGTTGCGAGCTACGTGCACAACAAGGTTGCCGACGGCCTCGGGAAGATCGGAGTGCTCGTTGCCGTCCAGTCCAGCGGCGATGCCGCCAGGGTGGCCGAGATCGGGCGGCAGATCGCGCTGCATGTCGCGGCCGCCAATCCGCAGGCCGTGAGCGCCGACGAACTCGACAAGGCGGTGATCGAGCGGGAGCGGCAGGTCTACCTTGAGCAGGCGAAGGCGTCGGGGAAGGAGGCCCAGTTCATCGACAAAATGGTCGAGGGGCGGCTGCGCAAGGAGTTCTTCGGACAGGTGGTGCTCCTGCAACAGACGTTCATGGGGCCGGGCGGCGACGGCAAAATGACGGTGGAGCAGTACCTTAAGAGTGAAGAGAAGGCGCTCGGCGCGCCGGTCAAGATCGCCAAGTTCCTCCGCTTCGCCCTGGGCGAGGGCATCGAGAAGAAGGCCGACGATTTTGCGAGCGAGGTGGCCAAGCTCGCGCAAGGCGGCTGACGCAGGCGCGCGATGGGCGCCGGCGCCCGCAGACCGGCGGGGGCGGTGCCGCATGTCGTCGTCGGCGCCGGTGTGGCCAGCGGCGCGGCGGCGGGCTAAACGTGGCGTGGCAAGTCCAGGCGAACCGCACGGAGCGAGCGCATGAGTGAGCCCGAGCTACGCTACAAGCGCCTGCTGCTCAAGCTGTCGGGCGAGGCCCTGATGGGGACGCGGCAGCACGGCATGGATATCGCGGTCCTCGAGCGGCTCGCCGCTGATGTCGGCGAGGCGCATGCCGCCGGCTGTCAGATGTCGGTCGTCGTCGGGGGTGGGAACATCCTCAGAGGCATGGAGTTTGCCCAAAAGGGCATGGACCGCGCGACGGCCGACTACATGGGGATGCTGGCGACGGTGATGAACGCGCTGGCCTTCCAGAATGTTCTTCAGCAGCGGGGCACGCCGGCCCGCGTGCTGTCCGCAATTCCGATGCCGACCGTCTGCGAGGCTTACGTTCGTCCGAAGGCCCTGCACCATCTGGAGAAGGGGCGGGTCGTGATCTTTGCCGCGGGCACCGGCAACCCCTACTTCACGACGGACACGACGGCGGTGCTGCGCGGCATCGAGATGGGCTGCGACGCTGTCGCCAAGGCGACGCAGGTTGACGGCGTCTATTCAGCCGATCCGAAGAAGGACCCGAGCGCGGTGCGGTTCGATCGGCTCACCTACGATCTCGCCCTGCAGCGGCGGCTGCAGGTGATGGACATGGCAGCCATCGCCCTTGCCCGCGACAACAATCTTCCGGTAATTGTCTTTTCGATCGAGGAGACCGGCAACATCCTCAAGCTGCTCAAGGGGGAGGCGCGGGCGACGGTCATCGACAACGCCGCCGCCTGAGGCCCCACCGGTGGCCTCTGTTGCCGCCGTGACAGTGCGGCCGCCCGGAGGCGCTCGCGTCACGGATTGAGCGGCATCGGGGATTCGAGAGGAGAACGACGATGGCCGCGGGCAAATTTGATCTCAAGGAGCTCGAGCGGCGCATGCGCGGTGCGCTCGACAACTTGAAGAAGGAGCTTTCGGGACTGCGCACCGGCAGAGCGTCGGCTACGCTGCTCGATCCCGTGCATGTCAATGTCTACGGATCGAGAATGCCGCTCAATCAGGTCGCGACCGTTTCGGTTCCGGATGCGCGGACCCTCTCGGTGCAGGTCTGGGACAAGAGCCAGGTGCAGGCGGTCGACAAGGCGATCCGGGAGGCCAACCTCGGGCTCAATCCGGTGGTCGACGGCACGCTCATCCGGCTGCCGATTCCCGCGCTCAATGCCGAACGGCGCAACGAGCTCGTCAAGATCGCGCACAAGTACGCCGAGAACGCCAAGGTGGGCATCCGCAATGTGCGCCGCGACGGGATGGACCTTCTCAAGAAACTCGAAAAAGAGCATGTCATGACCGAGGACGAGCATCGCAAGAACTCGGCCAAGGTGCAGGAGCTCACGGACAAGGTGATCAAGGACGTCCATCAGCTCCTGGCGACGAAGGAAGCAGAGATCAAGCAGGTTTAGCGCGAGACGCGGCGTGTAGTGGCGGGTTGCTTGGTGCAGGAATGCGCCGGGGGGGACGGTTCCTAGAAGTCGGCAACGCGGGTTACCAGGTGAGCAACCGCACTGCAAATGGCGACGCCTCGGGCGCATTGCGCGCCATGCCGCGGCATGTGGCGATCATCATGGACGGCAACGGGCGCTGGGCGACGGCGCGCGGCCTGCCGCGCGCGGAGGGGCACAGGCGGGGCGTCGAGGCCGTCAGACGCGCCGTCAAGGCGGCCATCGAGCTCGGCATCCCTTATCTGACGATCTTCAGTTTCTCCTCCGAGAATTGGTCGCGGCCTGCTGCCGAGATCGACGATCTCTTCGGACTGATGAAGCGGTTCGTGCGTCGCGACCTTGCAGAGCTTCATCAGAACGGTGTGCGCATCCGCGTTATCGGAGGCACGGAGCGGGTCGATTCGGAGCTCCTCGCACTCATAGAGGAGGCGCAGAGTCTCACCGCCGGCAACAACGGGCTCGAGCTCATTATCGCCTTCAACTACGGCTCGCGCGGCGAGATCGTGCGGGCGGCCCGCAGGATCGCGGAGCAGGTCGAGCGCGGCGAGTTGCGCGCCGGCGACATCGGTCCCGAGGCGATCGAAGCGGCACTCGACACGGCGGGCATTCCCGACCCCGATCTGCTGATCCGGACCAGCGGGGAGCTGCGATTGTCGAATTTTCTCCTGTGGCAGTGTGCCTATACGGAGTTCGTTTTTCTCGAGACCCACTGGCCCGATTTCGGGCGCGAGCACCTCGAACAGGCCATCGACGCGTTTCGCAGCCGCCGCCGCCGCTTCGGAGGCCTGAGCGAGCGGTCCGTCGGTTGAGACAGCCATCGTCGTGGCGCGATCGCAGCGAGGACCTGTCGCAGTGACGATGAGCGAGCAGAAAGTGGGCTCCGGCTTGCCCCGCGATCTGGGTCCCCGGCTCGCATCCGGGGTCGTCCTGGGCGCCGTGGCGCTGCTGCTGACCTGGGCGGGACCGACCACCTTCGCGCTGCTCGTGCTTGCTGTTGCGCTTCTTGTCGCGTGGGAGTGGGGCAGAATTGTTCGCAGGGACGGGCTCGACGCCATCTTCGCGGTTAACGCCGTGGCGGTGCTCTCCGCCGGCGTGCTGGCGCTCGCCGGATTGACGGCGCTCGGCCTTCTCGCGCTCGCGATCGGCGCCATTCTCGCGGCGCTCCTTGGATTTGACAGGTTTGGTCGCGTCTCGGCGTTCGGTGTGCTCTATTCGGGCGTTCCGGCGGTCTCGCTGATCTGGATCCGCTCTGCCTCGCCGCATGGCTTCGAGGCGGCCCTGTTCATTCTGACGGTGGTCTGGGCGGCCGATACCGGTGCTTATTTCATCGGCCGCATGGTGGGCGGTCCGAAGCTGATGCCCGCCGTATCTCCGAACAAGACGTGGTCGGGCTTCGTCGGCGGTCTCGTGGCGAGCGTGCTGGTGGCGCTGGCGCTGGCGGGCGTGATCCCGGCGGCCTCAACGGGCCGCATGGTGATGATCGCCCTACTTTTTGCGGTGGTTGCGCAGGCTGGCGACCTCATGGAGTCGGCCCTCAAGCGGTGGCATGGCGTCAAGGACGCGAGCAGCCTCATTCCG
>CAYWBX010000353.1:0-3920 GCA_964456015.1 uncultured Hyphomicrobiaceae bacterium
TGCCACCACCGTAGGCCAGCAATCAATCAGCTCCACATGGCCCTTATAGAGCTGATCGCGATCCATGGTGCCAAGCGCAAGAACAGTCGGCGGCCCGTCAAATGTCGGCATCGTCGCGGGCGGCGCATCGGCCTCCGTGCCAAGCCAGCACACCGTCGCACGCGGGAGATCTCCGTTGATCTCGCGGAATCTTTCGAGGGTTGCCTGAGAATTCACCAAAACGAGGTCGGCGTCCCGCAGTGCGCGGGCGCGATCGCTATGCAAGCCGTACCAGACTTCGACGCCGTGTATCCACACCGCATAAGGCCGGCGCAGGGGCGCGATGCGCGGATGTGCGCGCGCAATTCCGACGGAATCGTAGACGCACCGTTGGCATGTTGTTGCGGCGAGGTAGCATCGCGCCAAGAACGCGAGCCGGCTGCCACCCGCCGTCGTCCACTTGGCCCCTGCGATATCGCCCTCCTCCGCGTCGCGGTATGAGAGGAGCCGCAGGTCCGCCCCCTGATTCCTGAGAGCCCGCGCCGTCAGTCGGGCAACGGCTGCAATGCCCCCCTTGCCTTTTGTCAAATAGGCCGCCCCGAGCAGAACGCTGACATGAAGACCATCCTGGCGACAAGGTGCGGCCGCTCTCAAAAGCGAAGGTGCGCCACCCATCACATCACCATCCGTCGGCTTGAAGCATCGACTTGGCCCGACCCCATTGACCAGAGTGGCGAAACCATCAGCGCTGCTCTGAGTCTTTGCCTTCGCAATCCATCAGAAGGCGTCTCCGCTGCCGGACAGTCCATTTCGAGGACCTCTTAGACTGCAACAGCGCCCGAACCGGCGCTCGCGGACCTCCCATCCAGTCGGCATACACATTGAACAACGGGGCGCGCTCCGCCTCGCCTTCAGCCAAGCAAATGCCGGCGCCGACGCCTTGAATGGCCTGGCTGCACCTTGGCCCACTCATGCCGAGCCGCCACAACAGCGCGCCATCTGCCCGAAGCCTGTGCAGGCAGAGAGTTTTGCGCACGCGGCCACGAGACCGTGGCGCAAGGCCGCTGGGCACCGCCCCATCGACATGGCACCACCCGGCACACTTCTAGCACTGGCTCTCGACTCTTGTGCCGGCCGCAAAACCACCTGCATGCCCATAACAATCAATCGCGGCAGACACTTTTACTCTCGTCATCTTTCGGAACGTGACAGCGACGCGGACCGCTCCGCCTTCTGCATGATGAGGACCACGACAGCTTGCCATGGGATCTTCTGCGCAAATACGGCATTCAATCCGGCACCGATCAACCACTGCCCCAGCCGGCGCCCCGCCCGCACGACCCGCTTCAGTCCCCAGGGGCCGCGAATGGCGAACGCACCGCCGTAGCGCACAGTGCGGAGCTTCGTGCCTTGGCTCAACTGCTCAAGCTTCTCGCGCGACAGGGCCGCTCGATGCGTCACATCGCCGTTCTGCGGCGCCAGACCGAATGGGCTTTGGCCGTTCGGGAAGCGCAAGACAAGATGGCCGCCGTCCGTCAGCATTGTTTCGACCGCCTTCAGACGCGCGCGACTCTCGGCGAGTTCGAAATGTTCAAACACGTCGAATGCAACTACCAAGTCGAACCTGCCGGCGTACCGATCGGCGATCTTCTCGATCTCCGGCTCGAGCAGCTCGACACCAAATCGTCTCGCCTCGTCGAGCGCGCGGGCATTGAGTTCGGTTCCGGCAATACGCGCGCCGCGACCCCTCGCCCACGCAAGAAAGCTGCCTGAGCCAAAACCGATTTCCAGCACAGCCTTGCCGTCCATGGGGATGCCGGCAAGTTCTCCCGCGTAGTATTCAGCTTCTTCTTGCGTGAACTCAAAAAAGCGGTCCCAGCCCTTCCATTTGTCGTAGTTGGTGTAGCCGCAGTCGTCGGGTCCGCGGACCACTGCTGCCGTGTGATCGCTCATGCCTTACGCTTTCTGGCAGGATAATTCTTGGCACGCAGAGCCGGACTCCCGAGCGAGACCGAGAGCCCGCTTCTGGCCATAAAACCCATCAAATGCAGGTCTCCAGGAGTTCCAGCATTAAAGGCTACACATAAGGTCCGCTGGAGACCGAACGCCTTTCGCTTTTCCCTGGCACACATCATGGGCCGCATGATCGTCCGCCGACCTTCGTCTCCATCGGGGAACGATACGGCTTCAACCAGCCTTGCGGACAGCCGGCTCCTGCCCCGCACCGAGGCCCCGATACCAGAGCGCGAAGCAGAGAACAGCGAACAAGGGATAAGTCGCATCGATCCTACCGTCTCGGTCGAGCGTGATGAGCCTCTCCACGGCAGCCGCATCAAAGATGCCGCTGCGGCGCAGGGAAGCCGGGGACAGCGTATCGTGCAGGAGCGATCTCAACGGGCCATGCAGCCACGCCCGAAGCGGAGCCCCGAACCCGGTCTTCGGCCGATGAATGACATCGTCGGGGAGGAGCCCCGTCATCGCTTGCTTGAGGACCCATTTGCCGATTGCGCCGTTCTGTTTGAACTGAGCTGGCAATCGGAACGCGAGATCGACCAGATCAACATCGAGCAAAGGAACTCTCGTCTCGACACCGACCGCCATGCTCAACTTGTCTGTGTAGTTGAGATTGTGATCCGCCAGGAAATATCGGCATTCCAAATAAAGCATCCGGTCGAGCGCCGATATGCCTGCAGGTAATTCCGAAAGGCTCAAGCGAAGCTGATCGAAGTAGGGTTCTTCCCGAAGCTGAGGTGAGAGCAGCCGGGCGCTCTGCTCTGGATCAAGCCACAGAAAGTAGGACAGAAGTCGAGCCTCATCGGTCTGATCGGCGTATTGCAGCAATCTGCGCAGGCGACGCAGCTGCGTCCCATTCGTTGGAAGTGCGCGCGCACCGCGCGCAAGGATTTGTCGCGCCATCTGCGGCAGCCAAGACCAGAGCCGCTCTCTCACAAGCGCATGATGTCGCCGGTATCCTGAAAATATATCGTCGCCGCCCGCGCCGGAAAGAAGAACCTTGATGCCATGCTGGCGAGCCAGCTGTGAGATGTAGAGCACATTCAATGGCGCTGGATCGGCTTGCGGCTCGTCCAGGTGATAGAGCATCCGGGGCAGGTCGTCGGCCATCTCGGAACCGACGTGGACTGTATGCAAATCGACGCCGAGGTGTGCGGCCACGCGCTTTGCATAAGGCAGATCCGCCGTCATGCCCTCTCTTCGGGAGGCGTCGTCTTCGAGCGCAATCGTGAAGCACTGCAAGCGGGACCGGGACACGTTTTCTCGGGCGAATGCGACCACCGCGCTTGAGTCGAGTCCGCCTGAGAGAAACGCGCCCACGGGCACATCCGCCACCATCTGCCGTCGGACGGCGGTGCGGAGTGCGGATCGCACCTGCCGAACGGCATCGCCTTCCGCTACCGGCTCTTTCGCCGCTCTGACCGGCAACGTGTAGTGGCGCCAGTGACCGACAATCCGCCCGTTGGCCACGCGGATCGCCATTCCCGGTTCGAGCTTTGAGATGGAGCGAACAATCGTCCTTGGCGCCGGGCTCCACAGCAACGAGAGGTGACTGCGCAGCGCCTGCACATCGATGCCGCGGTCGAGATCATGGCAGTTGAGGAGGCCCTTCATCTCGCTGGCAAAGAGGACACCCTTCCGCATCTGGGCGTAGTAGAGCGGCTTCACGCCGAGTCCGTCACGCGCGAGCAGGAGCTCACGACTGCCGCCATCCCAGATGGCAAAAGCAAAAATGCCATTGAGGCGGGAAATGAATTCATCCTTCCAATGCATGTAAGCGGTTAGAAGCACCTCGGTGTCCGAAGCGCCGCGGAAGGACCAGCCGGCGGCGGCCAGCTCCGCACGCAGCTCTCGAAAATTATAGATTTCGCCGTTGAACACGACGGCAATCTGTCCGTTCGCGTCGAACATCGGCTGGTGGCCGGTCG
>CAYWBX010000353.1:3930-4588 GCA_964456015.1 uncultured Hyphomicrobiaceae bacterium
GGTCGGACTTATGTCAATGATCGCGAGGCGGCGATGCGCGAGACCCACGCCCGCCTCGGCGTCATGAAACATGCCGTCCCCATCGGGGCCGCGATGCGCGATCGCAGCGCTCATGCGAACGAGCAGCGTGGCATCGAAACTTCCGCTAAAACCGGCTATCCCGCACACGGTTAGACGGGTCTCGCCATTTTTTCGTCCCTTGCGCCTTCAGCGGGCCGCGCCGCCGACACCGTCGCGCATGCGCCCGCCCCCATCACCGTCCAGAGCATTTGGCGCGTCCTCTCGACGGCATCGCTCTCGCTGACCCATCGCTCGGCCCTCGAGCGCGCACCCCGTCGCCAGCGCTCGCGCTCCGTGGCGGGCATCGCTGCAAAGGCATCGATGACGTGTGCAAACCGCCGTGGATCGTCGAGCGGGAGATCCCATCCGGCTTGATCTCGATCCAACGCTCGCCATGGGGTCTGGTCCCCAATCAACACCGGAACGCCGCACGACAGCGCCTCAAAGATGGCGTGACCGAAATTCTCGCTGAGGCTTGGAAGGAACAGGAGGTCGCAATTCGCGAGCACGGCTGGCACGGCCTCGTTCGCGACATTTCCCTTTCGTGCGACGACGACATGCGACGGCAGCCGGCCGGCGCGCTTCTCGCACTCCTGCC
>CAYWBX010000354.1:0-4580 GCA_964456015.1 uncultured Hyphomicrobiaceae bacterium
CTCGATGCTGCTCTATGCGCTGCTGTACCTCACCGGCTATCCGGGGATGGACATCGAGCAGATCAAAAACTTCCGACAGCTCGGCGCAAAGACGGCGGGCCATCCCGAGCACGGCCATGCCGCCGGTGTCGAGACGACGACCGGACCGCTGGGGCAGGGCCTCGCCAACGCCGTCGGCATGGCTCTCGCCGAGCGGCTTCTCAACGCGCGGTTCGGCGACGCCATCGTCAATCATCGCACATGGGTGATCGCCGGCGACGGCTGCCTCATGGAGGGCATCTCGCAGGAGGCGATCTCGCTCGCGGGACATCTCGGATTGGGAAAGCTGATCGTGCTCTTCGACGACAATGGCATCTCGATCGACGGACCGACGAGCCTGGCGACGAGCGAGGATCAGATCGCGCGCTTCAAGGCGTCGGGCTGGGCGACGCTTTCGGTCGACGGACACGATCCGGCCGCGATCGCCGCCGCCATGGCGACGGCGGTGGGCGATCCGGCGCGCCCGTGGCTCATCGCCTGCAAGACGCGCATCGGGTTCGGCGCCCCGACGAAGGAGGGCAAGGCGTCTTCGCACGGCTCGCCGCTCGGCGCCGACGAAATCAAAGGGGCGCGGGAACGGCTCGGCTGGCCGCATGCGCCGTTCGTCGTGCCTGAGTCTATCCTTGCGAGCTGGCGGGCCGCCGGGGCGCGGGGACGTGCGGAGCGCCAGCTGTGGGCGGGGCGGTTCGACAAGCTTGACCCTGCGGCGCGCGAGGCTTTTGCGCGGCCGGACGAGGCCTTCGCGTCGGCAACGGCGGCGGCCGTGGCCGAGCTCAAGGCGGCGGCGGCTGCCGATACGATGGAGCGGGCGACGCGGGTGTGGTCGGAGCGCGCGCTCGAGAAGCTCGTCGCGGCCTGTCCAGCGCTGATCGGCGGCTCGGCCGATCTGACGGGCTCGAACAACACCAAGGCGAAGGCGCAGGCGGTGGTGGCGCGCGGCGCGTTCAAGGGCAGCTACATCCATTACGGCGTGCGCGAACACGCCATGGCTGCGGCGATGAACGGCATCGCGCTGCACGGCGGGCTCATCCCCTACGGCGGCACGTTCCTTGTGTTCACCGACTACTGCCGGCCGGCGATCCGGCTTTCCGCGCTGATGCGCCAGCGGGTCATCTACGTGATGACGCACGATTCGATCGGGCTCGGCGAGGACGGGCCGACGCATCAGCCGGTCGAGCATCTGGCGGCGCTGCGCGCCATCCCGAACCTCAACGTGTTCCGGCCCTGCGACGGCGTCGAGACGGCGGAGTGCTGGGCCCTTGCCATCGCCGATGCCGATACGCCCTCCATCCTGGCGTTGACTCGCCAGAACGTGCCCAACCTGCGCACGCGGCACACGTCGGAAAATCTTTCGGCCAAGGGCGGCTATGTGCTGCGCGAGGCGGCGCCGCGCCGCGACGTGACGCTCATCGCGACGGGCTCCGAGGTGGGACTCGCCGTCGCCGCCGCCGATCTGCTCGCAAAAGACGGCGTCAATGCCGCGGTCGTCTCGATGCCGAGCTTCGAGCGTTTTCGCGCCGAGCCCGAGAGCTATCGCTTCCAGGTGCTCGGAGAAGCGCCGCGTGTTGCGGTCGAGGCCGGCATTGCGCAGGGTTGGTACGAGTTCCTGCGCCAAAGGGACCGGTTCATTGGTCTTGCGGACTTTGGCGCCTCAGCGCCGGGTGCGAAGCTCTTCGAGCATTTCGGGCTCACCGCGCAGAAGATCGCCGAAGCCGCGCGATCGCTTCTCTAAGACGCCGCAACCCTCGCCGATGCGGCGAGGGTTGCAAGCGGGATGTTCGAGGCGCAAGGGATTTGCGCGAGGCGTTCTACTTCAGCGGCGCGTAGCGATCGTGGCTGCCGAATTTGTAGCTCAGTCGCGCCATGACCGAACTCATCTCCAGGTCCGCGCCCGTGAGAGTGTAGGGGATACCGGTGGCCGTCTGACCGGTCAGCGTCTCACCATCCAGGCTGACGTGAAGATATTCGATTCCGAGCATGACGTTGCTCGTGACCAACCACTCGACACCTCCGCCGACGACCCAGCCGCTGCTGCGCTTCGAGTTGGTGAAGGAGTCCGGGATCGCGGCTTCTGCTCCCCGGTATTCGATGTCGGCACTGGCGAAGCCGCCTTTGGCATAGAACAGCCAATTGCCCGACGCGACGCCGAGACGGGCGGTTGCCGTAAACAAGTCATCGACTTGGCTGGAGTAGGCGACGGTCGCGGGGACGACCGCGCTGCGCACCGTTTCGTCCACGTTAAGCCCGGAGTAGGAAACCTCCACGCCGACAACGACGTTGTTGAATTGATGGAGGTAACCGGCATGGGCGCCACCGATCACGCCGCTGCCATCGAAGACGACCCGCTCGGCCGTCAGGCTGATGTCGTCCCATTGCGCGTCCGTCCATGCGCCGCCGACGTGACCGCCGATGTAGAACCCGGTCCAGTCGCGCGCAGCCGACGGCACGGTGGCCCCAACCAGCATCACACCCGCCACCGCGACGCCGGCGATCGCCTTGCATAGCACCTGCATCATAGCCCCCAATCGCGAAGAGTGATCCGAGTCGTCGGACCCATCACTGTCTGCCGTCACCGGCTGTGCGCTTCAGACCCGAACACCCGAATGGTAACGAGTTATTAATTATTGGCCGTGGGGTCTTGCGGATCAATTTGTTTTTCCGGTTCAGAGCATGAATGGGGTTTGCACTGCGCCAAATTGGCAACGGTACGTTCCCGGACTGCACCAGTCCGCCGCCAACTTTACGGTGGCGCTGACGCTGCCAGGTGCTGAAGTTGATCCTAGTCGCGCTTGTTCGGAAGGCAGAACGCGCCCCGGCTTCCCCAGTCTGGCACGACCGATTCGGCTCCCTTGATTGCGGGCTCAACCGCGGAAAGAGTGGTGTCTGCCGCCTGCCGCGAATGCGACGCGGTTTTGTCACCGCGAGGCATTGCAGGAGGACGGCTCGGTCCATTCACCTCGTCTTCGGCAAAACGAATCCGGCGCCGCGCTCGATCACGGTGACGAGCTCGGTAATGTCCTTGTCGCGCATCCCCGCATACATGGCGTGCTTGAACATCAGCGCCGCGGTCTGACAGACCCACATCGGCACGCCAAGCCGCTCGCCCTGCTCGATGGCGAGGATCACGTCCTTGGCGAGGATGTGCATCGGCGCGCCGTAGGCGAAACTGCGGTTGAGCACCGATTCCGGGAACTTCGAGAGGGTGGCGCTGTTGCGGCCGCTGCCGCGGTTGATCGCCTCGGTCATCACCTCCGGATCGAGGCCGCCCTTGGCGCCCATGACGTAGGCCTCGCAGGTCGCGGCGAGTGCCACAGCCGAGAGAATGTTGTTGGTGAGCTTCAAGACCTGGGCGAGCCCGGGTTTGGGGCCCGCCACCGTCACCGGACCCCAGCGCGAGATCAGCGGGCGAATGCGCTCAACGAGGTCGGGGCGGCCCGAGACCATTACGGAGAGCGTGCCAGCGCGCGCGCCCGGCGGGCCGCCGCTGATCGGGCAGTCGATGAGGTCGATGCCCTTGGCGGCAAGGCCCTTCTCGAGGTCTTCGACGAGCGGCACGCCGACCGTGCAGGTATTGACGACGAGCTTCACGCGCTTGCCTTCGGCGAGGCCATCCTTGCCCAGCACCACGCTGCGCAGCGCTTCGAGCGTCGGCAGTGATACGAACGCCGTCTCGCAGCGGTCGGCGACCTCGCGCGGGGATGCGGCGGGCCGCGCCTGGCGCTCGATGAGCGGTTTCAGCGCAGCCTCGCGGATGTCGTGGACGACAAGCTCGTCGCTCGCGCCAATGAGTCGCTCGGCCATGGGCAGACCCATGTTGCCGATGCCGATGAAACCGGTTGGCATGGTGCCTCCTTACGACGGACGTGGCAGAAAACAACCGGATCGAGCATAGGCCCGCCGCCGTCGCCGGGCCATGATGTTCGCGGAGGGAGGATCTGCGCCTCTTGCGGGCGCCCGGCGTTCGCGGGCGTCACCCGAACGTCACGGCTCGGCCACAATCCTTGGCGGGGCTCCTGCTATGCTTGAGGGACGATTCGCTCCCGCAAAGGGTGGTTGCAACGATGCCAGCGGAGGACTGGATGGTGGACCGGCGCAAGGTGCTCGAAATCGTGTCTGTGCTCCCGGCGGCGGCGTTGCTTGGTCCGGGCGAGGCGGCTGCGGCGTCGGCCTATGAAATCGATGCCGGTGTGGACCGCACCCTGCGTGCGTTCATGCGCCAGATCCGCGGCGCGCGCGAGCTGCTCGAGAAGAGCGCGGCGGTGCTCGTTTTCCCCTCGGTGATCAAGGCGGGCATGGGGATCGGCGGAGAGTACGGAGAAGGAGCCCTGCTCATCGACGGGCGAACGGCCGGCTACTACAACACCATCTCTGCCTCGATCGGGTTCCAGCTCGGCGCGCAGGCGCGTTCCGTCATCATTGTCTTCATGACGCGCGCGGCGCTCGACGGCTTCCGGCGCATCGACGGCTGGAAGGTCGGGGTGGACGGCTCGGTGGCGCTGATCACGGTCGGCGTCGGCGGGTCCATCGACACAAGCAAGATT
>CAYWBX010000355.1:0-4578 GCA_964456015.1 uncultured Hyphomicrobiaceae bacterium
GGTGAGCGTTGCGACGGCGATGTTGCCGCTCGCCATCACCGCGAGGCTGTCGAAGCGCGCACGGCCCGGGAGGCCCGCGATGATGCGGCCCGAGTGCGGCGCGAATTCCGACTTTGGCTTGAGTTTTCCGGGTCCCTGCACCTCGAAGGCCCACAGTCTCGCGCCTTCCGTGTCGGCGACGTAGAGCGTGCGTCCGTCGGGCGAGAGCCCGCAGCCGTTGGGGCTCAGCATCGGATAGGCGACGGCCTCGATCCGCTTGCCGTCGGGCGTCGCGTAAAAGACGCCGCCGTTGTCGCGATGGCGCGCGTAGCGTTTGCCGAGGTCGGTGAAATAGAAGCCGCCCTCCTTGTCGAACACCAGATCGTTGGGCGCTGAGAGAAGGTGTCCGCCGCACTCTTTGTAGAGCAGCGTCGAGGCTCCGGTCTTGGGATCGAGACGCGCGATCCAGCCGAACTTGTAGTCGGGATGCGGCCCTAGCCCCATCGAATGGCCCTCGACGTAGCGGCTGCCGCCGTTGTTGCAGAGGTAGAACGCGCCGTCGGGCCCGATGGCGAGACCGTTCGGCCCGCCGCCGCAATCCGAGAAGAGGCTCTTGCTGCCGTCGGCCGCAACGCGCGTGCACCGTCCGTTGCGGATTTCAGTGATCACTACCGAGCCGTCTGCCAGCGCAACCGGCCCCTCGGGGAACCCGAGGCCGGAGGCCAGGATTGTCACGTCCGTCATGTTCGGCGCTCCTTATGCGGCTGTGCGACTCGGCGAAGGGGGCGTTTGCGTGGGTCCTCAGAACTCGTACTCAGGCCCCGGCACGTAGCGGAACTTGTCGAGCGCATCGGCGCGCAGCGTAAAGCCGAGGCCCGGCCGGTCGGGTGCGTGCACCGTGCCGTCGGCGCGGATGTCGAAAGGCTCGTTGAAGAGCTCCCACATCATCGGCATGTGGCCTTGCGTGACCTCGAGGATGTGGCAATTGGGCGCCGACATGGCGACGTGGATCGAGGCGGCGAAGAGCACCGCACTCCCCCAGGCGTGCGGCGCGAGCCTGACGCCATAGGCCGACGTCAGCGCCGCGATGCGCCGGATCTCGGTCATGCCGCCGGCGCGGGCGACGTCGGGCTGTGCGATGTCGAGCGCGCGCCGCTCGAGCAGGTCCTGGAAGTCGAAGCGAGTGAACTCGCGCTCGCCCGACGCGATCGGGATCGTGGTCGCCCGGCGCACTTCGGCTTGTCCGGCGTGATCGTCAGGCGTCACCGGCTCCTCGAACCAGGCGATGTCGTACTCCTCGAGCGCCTTGGCGAGCTTGATCGCGACGGCCACCTCGAGCGAGCCGTGCGCGTCGATCATGAGCTCGACGTTGGGCCCAAGCCCGCGCCGTGCCGCCCGGACGCGGCGCACGCACTTCTCGATCGAGAAACCGTCGCGGCCGACGACTCGCATCTTGCATGCCGTGAAGCCCTTGGCGGCGTAGCCCGCGAGTTCCGCCTCGGCTTCCTCGCCCGGCGCCCAGCCGCCCGACGCGTAGCCTCGCACCGAACTGCGAACGGCGCCGAGCGCCTGATAGAGCGGAACGCCGAGCGCCTGCGCCTTGACGTCCCAGACGGCGATGTCGACACCCGCAATCGCCTCCATGGCCATGCCGCGCCGCCGGCTCTCGTCGGCCTGCGTCACGCCGCGCTCGAGGGCGGGCTTCGCGCGCGAGCCGTTGTACATCTTCTCGTAGATGCGCTCGGAGAACATCGGGTCCTCGCCCAATACCTCGGCCGCCAGCTCATCCTCGACGATCGCCTTCACGACCGGGGGGCTGCCGAGCGCGGCGCCGAGCCCGACGAGGCCGTTGTCCGTCTCGACGCGGATGAGCGTCGCGTCGCTCTTGACCTTGGTGCCGAGGTCGGTGCGGTGGCGCTTCTCGATCGGCACGGGCGCCGACATCGGAATGGCGGTGACCTTGCTGATTTTCATGAACGAGGCTCCTTCGCCGTTGACAGGCCAGGATCAAGTGAGGACGTTCGGGCGTTGCACGCCATCGCGATCGGCGCCTATCATCCGCCAATCCCGAACGCCTGCCTAGAGTGCGAGATGCCTTGGATTGAAGTGAACGGCGCCGCGCTGCGCTACGACCTCGCCGGCGACGGCGACAGTACTCTCGTGCTCGTGCACGAGATGGGCGGCACGCTCGAGAGTTGGGACGACGTGCTGCCGGTGTTGGCGCAGGGCCGGCGCGTGCTGCGCTACGACACACGCGGCGCCGGTCTCTCGGAAAAGATTCGTGGCACGGGCGACATCGACCAGTTTGCCGACGATATTGCCGCACTCCTTGATGCGCTCGCGATCAAGGGCCGGGTGGCGATCGCCGGTATCGCCGTCGGCGGCGCGATCGCCATCCATTTCGCGGCGCGTCACGCCGATCGCACGGCCGCGCTCATCCCGATGGGACCGGCGACCGGCATCCCGCCGGAGCGACGCCAGGCGACGCTCGCGATTGCGGACAAGATGGAGAGGGACGGCATCCGCCCCGGCATCGACGCGGTGCTGGCGGCGAGCTATCCCGACGTCCTGCGCGCCGACATGGATCGCTTCCGGCGCGTGCGCAACCAGCGGCTCGGCAACGATCCGGCGAGCCAGGCGGCCATCTACCGGATGTTGGCGCACATGGACCTGTCGGCGGATTATCCGAAGATTGTCTGCCCGACGCTCTTTCTCGCCGGCAGGCACGACGGCCTGCGCCCGCCGGCGACCGTGGAGCCGTTGTCGCGGCTCATCAAGGGAGCCCACTACGAGGCGCTCGAGACGGCGCATTTCATGTCACAGCAGACGCCGGAGCTGGTCGCCGATCGCATGACACGGTTCCTGGTCGAGCATGGCTGTTGAGCCTGGCGGCGAAGTCGATATTGTTCGCGCGGCTCGTCGGCCCGGAAACGGGATCGTCTGCTCCGCGGCGGCCGGCGGATCGGGTGCCCGGGCGGTTGCGCGGGCAGCGTCCGACCGTGCGGCCGGACGATCAGGCGAGTGAAGGCGCGACTAGGAAGAGCTCATGATCAACAAGATCGTGCAGACGATGGCCGAGGCAATGGCTGGCATCAAGGACGGCTCGACCGTGCTGCTCGGCGGCTTCGGCGCCGTCGGCCAGCCGAACCACCTGCTCGATGCGCTGACCGAGCAGGGGGCGAAGGACTTGACCGTCGTCGCCAACAACGCCGGCACCGGCCGGACGGGTCTTGCCGGTCTCATGGCCGCAGGCCGAGTCCGGAAGATCGTTTGCAGCTTTCCGCGATCGGCGGGCTCGGTTGTCTTCGAGGAGCTGCACGCCGCCGGCAAGCTCGAGCTCGAGCTGGTTCCGCAGGGCACCCTTGCCGAGCGCATCCGGGCTGGTGGGGCCGGCATCCCGGCCTTCTTCACGCCGACCGCCTACGGCACGGTGATCGCCGAGGGCAAGGAGGTACGCGAGTTCGACGGCCGCAAGTACATCCTCGAGCGCGCCATCAAGGCCGATGTGGCGCTGATAGAGGCGTGGCAGGCGGACCGCTGGGGCAACCTGCGCTACCGAACGAGCGGGCGGAACTTCAATCCGGTGATGGCGACCGCCGCCGACCTCACCATCTGCCAGACCCAGCATGTTGTCGAGCTGGGCGCCATGGGCCCTGACGACATCCACACGCCGGGGATTTACGTCGATCGCGTGATCCACGTGCCCTATGGCGATCCGCCCCTCGCGCAACCAATGGACTGATCCGTATCCGCAATCCCGCTTGCCACGCGCGCGGGCGGGCCCACGAGACACCGAGGCTCATCAGGGAGACCCCGCATGACCGCCACCACCGCCAAGGGCAAGGCTCAGCCGGCTGCCGACAACGTCCGGGGCTGGGACAGGAAGGAAATGGCGGCGCGGCTGGCGCAGGACATTCCCGAGGGCTGGTACGTAAACCTCGGCATTGGCATTCCGCTGCTCGTGGGCAACTACATTCCGGAGGATCGCGAGGTCGTCCTGCAGTCGGAGAACGGCATCCTCGGCATGGGGCCACTGCAGACGAGAGCCAACCTCGACACCTGGATCGTCAACGCCGGCAAGCAGAACGTCACCCTGAGAACCGGCGCCTCCATCGTCGGCCACGCCGACAGCTTCGCCATGATCCGCGGCGGTCACCTGGACTTGTGTGTGCTCGGCTCGTTCGAGGTGGCGGAAAACGGCGACTTCGCGAACTGGACGACATCGCTGAAGTCGGTGCCGGCGGTCGGCGGCGCCATGGATCTGGCCGTTGGCGCCAAGCGCATCTGGCTCATCATGGAGCACACCTCGAAGGACGGAAAGCCGCGCCTCCTTGAGCGGTGCACCATGCCTCTGACGGCGGTCGGCGTCGTCAAGCGGGTCTACACGAACCTGGCGGTCGTCGACGTTACCGAGCGCGGCTTCGAACTCGTCGAAATGAACCCGGAGATCACCTTCGAGGCGCTGCAGGCGCGCACGGGCGCCAAGCTCCATCGCCGGAGCTGAGCTTCCCCGAGCCACGAACGAAGAGCTGACGATTTCGGTGCCGGCGGAGAGGCGCGCCCCTCAGACGCGCCGCTCGACCATGAGCTTTTTGAGCT
>CAYWBX010000356.1:0-4577 GCA_964456015.1 uncultured Hyphomicrobiaceae bacterium
TGGATAGAGGACAAGAATGAAAACGACGCTCAGCTGCAAGGCGATAAACGGCCAAATCCCCGAGTACATATGCCGAAGCGTGATCTCCGGTGGGGCGATGCCGCGGAGGTAGAAGATCGACGGCGCCATTGGTGGCGTCAGATAGCCGGTCTGAAGCATCACCAGGAACAGCACGCAGAACCATTCCTTCTCAAAGCCGGCCGCGACAATGAGCGGCGTCGTTATTGGAACCACCATAAGGATGATCACCAGCGGCTCGAGCATGAACCCGGCGATGAACACAATCAGCATGACAAGGAAGAGGAGCCCATACTTGCCGACGCCGAATCCGAGCAGGAAATCCTGAATGATCTGCAGGCCGCCGGAGCCCACGAATACGGCTGCGAACATTTGTCCGCACGCGACGATCGTGAGAATCATGGCGGTGATGCGAACGGTGCGCATGGTGGAATCGACGACCACGGGCCACGAGAAGCGACCATAGGCGATCGCAAGGATTACGGTGCCGAGCGCGCCGGTTGCGGCGGCCTCGGTGGGCGTTGCGATTCCAGCCATCATCGAGCCCAGAACCGCGACGATGACGACGAGTGGCGGCACAAGCACTTTGGCCGTGAGCGACAGCTTCGCGCCGAGCGTCGGCTCGTTCTCGACCAGCAGCACGCGCGGCCCGTCCTCGGGGCGGATGATGCACCGGGATACAATGTAGAAAATGTAAGCGGAAGCCAGCAACAGGCCGGGTATCATCATCCCGAGCAACACCTTGCCGACATCAGCCTGCGCTGTCGGGCCGATGACAACGGCCAGGATCGAAGGCGGAATGATGGTGCCAAGCGAACCGCCGGCGCAGATGGTACCGGATATAAGCCCTTTGTTGTAGCCGTAGCGCAACATGGCCGGGATCGCGAGCAGTCCGACCACGGTCTCGGTTGCGCCTACGACGCCGCTCGTGGCGGCAAATATGACGCACATCAGCACCGTGCCGACAGCGAGTCCGCCCGGCAGGCGTCGGATCCACATTTGGATGGTGTCGAATAGCCGGCCGGCGATCCCCGACTGCTCGAACATCGCACCCATGAAGATGAACAGCGGCACGGCCGCGAGCACTTGCGCCGTTGCCGTCTCCTCGATCTTTTGGATGAACTGATGCAGCAATCCTTCGGCACCAAAGGATTGAATGCCAAAGAGGACGGCGAGCGCCAGCATCGCAAGGGCGACGGGAAAACCCGTTAGGATTGCGGCGATGAGGGCAGGAAACATCCAGAGCGGCGACAGCATCAGAGAACCCGGCGGCAGATTGAGGTGATAGCAAAGGGCAGGAGAGCGATGTGCGAGTACGTCAACCGGCGTGCTCGTCCGCTTGGTCTTGAATGATCGGGCTGCCGAAGATGGCATAGAGCCGCTTGATGATTTCGGCTGCTATCTGCAGGGTGAAGATTGCGAAGCCAAAGAACATCACCGCCTTAAATGGCCAGACGACGGGGTTCCATCCGCCCGAGCCCGTGCGTTCGCCGGTGCGCAACGCCTCTTGGAAGTGCCCCCACAGGCCCCACGTGATCCAGGCGGCGGCTGGCAGAACGATGAGTGCAAACCCGACGAGATCGACGTACTTGAGTTGGTGACGCGACTTTTCACCGTAGAGCAAATCGACGCGCACGTGGCTGTCAGTTGCAAGCGCGTAGGCGATCGACAACAGGAACGACCCGCCCATCAAAAAAGTGTTGAGATCGTTTCCCCACGTCGTCGGCGCATTGAAGGCATAGCGCATAAGAACATCGTAGAGCATCAGCACGACCAAAACGACGACGATGAGCGCCGCCAGTGCGCCGAAGAGCCCACTCAGACGATCGATGGCTCGTACGATGGCCCGCATTCGATCCCTCTGCCAAGATTGACCCAGTAGCCCGCTCAAGGACTGGCGGCTGTCGGGGTGTGCACTGTTCCCGGTGCGTTGTTCTGACGGTGACCGGCAGCTCGAGGCCGCGCCACGACGCTGCGAAGCGTCGTGGCGGCCTCGATGATGCCGACATGAGGGTCACGCATCGCGACCATCGCCCATCACCGGAACTCGCTCCGATACTGACTGGCAGGTGCCCACTTTTTCACGAACGCGCGCTGCGATTCGACTACCTTCTTAAACCAGCCGCCCTCCGCGATATACTTCTCCTCCCAGGCCTTCGTGGCTTTGGCGACGGCGTCGATGTAACTCTGGTCGACGCGTATGATCTCGACCCCTTCGCTCTTGAACTTCTCGAGCGCCTCGACATCCATGATGTTGATGTTCATCCAGGACTCGATGGTAGACTTCTTGGCCGCCGCCTCGATTTGAGCCTTTGTCGTGGCGTCAAAGCCATCCCAGAGCGCCTTGTCGAAAACACATTCAAGTACCGCCCCCGGCTGGTGGACGCCCGGCAGGATCACATACTTCGCAACCTTGTGGAAGCCGAGGCCAAGGTTGATGCCGGGCGTGGCCCATTCGATGGCGTCGACGACGCCGCGCTCGAGTGCCGGATAGACTTCAGCGCCCGGCAGAATGACAGTCGATGCGCCGAGTGTCGTTGCGACCTCTGCCCAAGCGCCGGATGTGCGCAGTTTGAGCCCCTTGAGATCGTCGACCGTGCGGATCGGCTTGCGCGAATGCATGTGGATTTCGTCGGAGTGTGCGCCGCAAGGGATTCCGACGATGTTGAATTTTTCAAGCCGCCACTGCTTCCAAAGGTCGATGCCGCCCCCTGAGTAGATCCAGTGGATGAGCGCCTCGGTTGGCGGCGAGCCGACGTAGCCGCCGAAGATGGCCGCGGCTTTATCGATGCCCCAGTCATAGCCGGGCCAGGTGTGTCCGGCGGGGGCAACCTTCTTCTGGACCGTTTCCGCGATCTTCAGGGGGCTGCCGATGGTTCCGGCCGGAAACACCTGGAACTTCACCTTTCCGCCTGTGAGCGCCTCGGCCTGCTTGGCGAAGCCTTGCGCAAAGAACTCGAGGTGAATACCTCCAGGCCAGGACGTTGCCATGCGGACGTTGGTCTGTGCGAGCGCAGTGCCGGCGACGAGCAATGTCGACATACCGCCCAAGGCGGCGAGTTTCGCCAGTTTCATTCGTCTTCCTCCCTTGATCGTCCGACGATACTGGCCAGAGTGACGGCAGATTGCATCCCTGGCAAGCCTCACGCAGGTTTCTGCTTGGAGCGGGGCTCGATCGATCCGAGTCATGGTGAAAATGGGCCAACAACACGGTGCCGCGGTCGGTCGGCCCAGCGCAATGCCGAAGGTGCGCCAAGGAGTAGGTGGGGAACGAGCGCCGGCGATGTGTATCCCAGCGGCGATTTGTGGCGAGGAGGGGCAATCTGCCAACCGTGGCCGCAGACAGCGCATCGTGACATCAGAAAGTGTCGATGGGGGACCTGGTCACCTCGTCACCCGCAACTGGGAAGATGGTGCGGATTCCGCAGTGCCCTTTGCCCTTCGAGCCAGGGCGAACTTTGGTCGAGCGCGGGAGTGGCCTGCAGCGACGAGGGTTGCGGCCCGGCGTGGACTGCGCCGATACTTCCCCGGCCAAGCCCCTTGATATGGAACGAACGAGCATGAGCGCCGCGATCCGCATCGATCCCGTAACCGGCCGCAAGATCTTCGCCACGCGCGCGGCCAAAGCAAGCGACCGCATTGCCGGTAAGGGCTACTCGATCGTCACCGACAAGACGCTCACCACGTTGCCAGCCCCGCCGCCCGGCGCCGTCTTCGATGCCGAGGAGCAACGCCGCTACCGCGAGTTCAAGGAAGCGCGCCGAGGAGCTGCTGACTACATCGCCATGGAAGGCGAGTTTGCCAAGTATCTGGAGGATGTTTACTCGGAGCCGCCTATCCCGCGAGAGACACTATCCGACGAATGTGAAATTCTCGTCATCGGAGCCGGTTTCGGCGCGCTTCTGCTGTGGTACCGCCTGAGACAGGCCGGGTTCACGGACGTCCGCTTCTGCGAAAAGGGCGGCGACGTCGGCGGCACCTGGTACTGGAACCGCTATCCCGGCATTGCCTGCGATGTTGAGAGCTACAGCTATCTGCCGCTGTTGGAGGAGATGGGCTACATCCCCGCCATGAAGTTCGCGTCGGGCTTCGAGATCCTCGAGTACTGTCAGGCGATGGCCGAGCGCTTCGGATTTTACGAGCGCTGCCTCTTTCATACGACCGTCAAGGAGACGGTCTGGGACGAGCCGGCGGGGCGCTGGATCGTCAAGACCGACCGCGGCGATGCGATGCGCGCTCGCTTCGTCGTGCTTGCCAACGGCATCCTGACGACGCCTCGGCTTGCCCGCATCGAGGGGATGGAATCGTTCAAGGGCGACGCATTCCACACGTCGCGATGGAATTACAACATCGACCTCAAAGGCAAGCGCGTTGGCATCATCGGCACGGGCGCTACGGCCGTTCAGGTGATCCCGGAACTCGCCAAGGTCGTGAAGGAGCTTTATGTATTCCAGCGTACGCCGTCGTCTGTCGACGTGCGCGACCAGCGCGCGACGACGGCGGAGGAGTATGCGACCTGGTCAAAAGAACCGAACTGGGCGGTCAACCGTCGGGAGCGC
>CAYWBX010000357.1:0-1455 GCA_964456015.1 uncultured Hyphomicrobiaceae bacterium
TTGCGCACGCCAAGGTCCTGAAGCTTGCACAATGCGGCCATTCGCCGCACCGCGCGCTTTGGCACCGGCTGGCAGGCGGGTCCCGAGACACCGGCCGAAGCTGCGAGGATCGTGGCGGCGATCAAGGCGGCGGCGAAAGAATTCGGACGAACCATCGACGACGACCACTACGGAGCGGGCTTTCCCGTCTACTTCGGGAGCCCCCACGACACCCCCGTTGCGCGCATGATCGAAGCCTACAGGCGGCGCACCGGCCGCGATGCGACGAGCCTCTTTGCCATCGGCGATGCCGACGCCATCGTCGCGCGCATCGCGGACTATGTCGCCGCAGGTGTCGAGAAGTTCATCCTGCGCCCGGTCGGCGCGGGTGATGACGGCATCTTCGCGCAGACCGAGCGGATCATCGAGGAGGTGTTGCCCACGGTCGCCGCGCGCTGGCCAAAGCCCGCGAAGCGATCCTGATCGACCGAGACCGCCGGCAGCCCATCGGCACGAGTTGTCGATGCCTTTGCGTCGGGGCGGCGAACCGTTTACCACGTCCTCGCGACGACAAGCGAGCGAGCAAGGTGCGCAGGCGGCGCTTCGTCGGGCGCGAGATTGATTGCGGGAACCGATTGATGACGGCGACACTCTTGAGACTTGCCGTTGCCACTGCTGTGCTGATGCACGCCTGTCCCGGTCCGGCGACGGCGGGGCCCGCCCTGCTCTTCGATGCCGCAAGCGGTCGCGTGCTCTATGCGGAGGACCAGGACGATCTGTGGCATCCTGCCTCCCTCACCAAGATCATGACGGCCTACCTCGCTTTCGATGCGCTCAAGACAGGGCGGCTCACGCTCGACCAGAAGATCAAGGTCTCCGAGAGGGCGCATGTCCAGGCGCCGAGCAAGGTCGGCCTTCCCATCGGCGCGGAGATGACCGTCGACCTCGCCATCAAGGCGCTGATCGTGAAATCGGCGAACGACGTCGCCGTCATGCTCGCCGAAGCGATCGCGGGAAGCGAGGAGGATTTCGTCCGCCTCATGAATGATACGGCACGCCGGCTCGGCATGACGCGGACGCGATTCGTCAACCCCAACGGCCTGCCGGCCCCCGAGCAGGTGACCACGGCGCGCGACCTGGCACGCCTTGCCCGCGCGGTCATGCGCGATTTTCCCGCGCAGATCCCGCTCTGGAGCCTGACCGAGGTTCGCATCGGCAAGCTCCGCCTCGCAACGCACAACCGCCTGCTCACCTCCTTTGAGGGCGCTGACGGGATCAAGACCGGCTTCATCTGCGATTCCGGATTCAACATTGTCGCCAGCGCCACGCGCGACGGACGCCAGCTCATGGCGGTCGTCCTCGGCGATCCCTCCGGGCGCGATCGCAACATCCGCGCGGCAAGCCTGCTCGATCACGGCTTCCAGATGCACGGCTGGAAACAGCTCTTCAATCCCCTGACGCTCGATACGTTCCCCT
>CAYWBX010000357.1:1465-4572 GCA_964456015.1 uncultured Hyphomicrobiaceae bacterium
GCGATGCGGTGAGCGTACGCCAGTCCGTCACGGGCTGGGACTGCGGCAACCGCAAGCGGCCGCCGCCCATCGCCAAGCGAAAGAGCCCGCGCACCGCTGCGGCACGTGCGAGACAGGGCGAGGCCACGACCAAGGCAAAGCCGCAAGGCGCACCGGCCAAGGCTGCGGCTCCAACTGCCAGGACGGCGGCCGCTCCGGGCCCCGCCGCATCCCCTTCAGGCGGTGCTTCGGCAAAGCCGAAACCGGCGCCGTCCGCTACGACGCCCAAACCGACGCCCTAAACCCGTCCGTCAGAAGGCCGGCGCTGGTGCTCCCGCCGTCTCCGCTGCCAGCGCCAGCATCTCGTCGATACGACGCAGCTCGATTGCAACTCGCGAAAGCCGTGACGAGAAGCGGGAAACGAAATGGTCCGCGAGGGCAGGGTCGGCGAGCATCAGCGCATGCATCACCGCTCGCGGGAGCTTCAGGGCCCGCACGCTCGTGCGTGCGACGACCGTGATCCGATACGCATGTTCGACGAGCATCGCCGACTCGCCGAGGAGCGATCCCTCGCGGACGGCAACAGCGGCATCGCCCGGGCGCTCGGGGACCACGTAAGCTTCCCCGCCAATGATAACGATCGCCCCATCCCCTTCCTGGCCGGTCGCGATGAGCGGTTGGCCGGGCTTGAACACGATCCTCTCAGCGACCCTGACGATCCGTCCGAGCCGGTGCGAATCGAGACCGCGAAAGATCTCGAGATTTGAGAACGTGGGAATGAAGGCTTCGATCGACATAGGCGGCGCGCCCTGCAGAAGTTCCGCGATTTCCGAGCAGCCTGGCGGGACCAGCGGCTGCTTCTGTCCGCGCGACTCGTCGACTGATTCGGCCGGGCGCCGCCAGGGGGCTGTGGGTTGAAGGGGGAAAGGCTGTGCGCCGAATGCACCCTCTCTGGGTTCCCCGCAAGACCGGAGCGGCGCACGCGTTGCCAGGGCGAACCGCGGCACGTGTCCATCGGGGCGTCACGCGCAAGAACAAGACCACGTCTGGATGGCGGCTGCCTGCTTGAGGATTCGGCACGCAGGCCCCTTGCGCAGCCCCGCTGCAAAGGCCGTTGGGCAACTGCAGGCAGGAAGGTTATCGACCGGCTGCGGGCTCTCCCCTTCCGGGCACCGCCGACGGCCCGCCGCTATGCCGCGCCTCCGGGACGCGGCCTGCGCGCTGGCGCGATGGGGACGACTCGCAAAGCCCGCTTGGGAGCGGATGAATGACTGAACCGGCCCAACAATTGTCTCGGCTTCGCGCGCCCTCGGCGCGCCGATAGCTGCACCTTTCGACGGCCAACAAATTATACATTGTTCACGATAATGTCATTACGAGCCGGTCAGTTCTCTATTTACGGAAGTCTGAACATTGATTAATTCTTCTGCATCGGAAGCGGGACCATACCGCGGTCCCGGATCACAGCCCAAGGAGACAGCCCCATGAAAACCCTGATCGCAAGCCTCGTTGCCATCGCCGCCATCGCCGGTGCCGCCAATGCCTCCCCCGTCAGCCAGACCAAGGCTGACGCCGTCGTCGAGTATTGCGGCTGGGGATGGTGATCGCGACTGCCCGAACTCCGTCACCCCAATACTTGCAAGGCATACTCATTGGTTGGGCTTCCCGGGCGGCAGCGTCCGGGGGGCCAATTCCTCATGAGCGATCCGACCCGCAAACGCCCGCGACGAGTGACGGACGCTTTGCGCGACCCGCCGGCGCCGTCAGGGCGCGACTTCATTGCTGAGGTATGCGATGGCAGCCTCGACCCCGCCCTGGCCGTGCGGGATCTTGAGGGCTTTGAGGGCCATCTCGATGGCGCCAAGCGTTCCGATCACCATGGGCGCATTGGTGTGGCCCATGTGCGCGATCCGGATCGCGTGACCGGCCAGATCCCCGAGGCCGACACCGAGCACGACGCCGCACTTCTCGCGCGCGTAGTCGATGATCTTCGGCGCAAGGCCATCCTTGACCAGCACGTTGGTCACGGAGTTCGAGCGTTCCGCTGGCTCGGAAAAATTGAAGGCGAGCATTTGGCCTTCCGACCACTTGGCCACGGCTCGCCGCGTCGCCTCGGCAAGCAGAGCGTGCCGGCGAAAGGCGTTCTCGAGAGTCTCTTCGAACAACAGGTCAAGCGATTTCCTGAGCGCGAAAAGCAGATGCTCCGGCGGGGTCCCACAGTATTTGTGATAGCTGATTTCGCCGTCCCGGAAGCTCCAGTCCCAGTACATGGTGCGCATCCCGGCGTTCTGATGCGCAGCCCTGGCCTTATCGCTCGCGGTCACGAAGGCAAGGCCCGGAGGCGTCATCAACCCTTTTTGTGAGCCCGCCATCGAGACATCGACGCCCCAGGCATCATGCTCGTAGGGCATGCAGCCGAGCGAGGCCACGCAGTCGACCATCAAGAGCGCAGGGTGCCGAGCCTGGTCGATCGCCTTGCGAATGGCCGGTATGTCGTTCACGCAGCCCGACGCCGTGTCGATCTGCACGACCATGATGGCCTTGATCGCGTGCTCCTTGTCTTCCTTCAGTCGCGCCTCGACCTTTGCCGGATCGACGGCCCGGCGGCTCGACTGCCGAAGGATCTCGATCTCGGCCCCCATGAATTTGGCCATCTCCCCCCAGCCGACGGCGAAGCGCCCGCTTTCCAGCACCAGCACCTTGTCGCCCCGCGACAGAACGTTGGTGAACGCGGCCTCCCAGCCGCCGTGCCCGTTGGCCGCATAGATGTAAACCCGGTTCCTGGTGCGGAACACCTTGCGCATGTCGTCGTGGCACGACTGCCCGAGCCCCAGCATTCCGCCCGAGTAGATGTCGACGGCCGGCCGATGCATGGCCTGCAGCACATCGTCGGGAATGTTGGTGGGACCCGGGATGGACAGGAACTCGCGGCCGGCGCGCACGGTCATGAAAGGCCCCCCTCGCTGTCAGGCTTGGCGCAACACTCATAGGGCGGAGGAGGCAACACGACAACTGCGGGCGCGCGGAAGGCTCGTCATCGCCGACACACCCGTGGGCTTGAGGCGCGGCGACGAGCACCGCATGCGCCGCGGCCGATCGCTCGCCAAAAACGCCGAGGGGACCCGTTG
>CAYWBX010000358.1:0-1150 GCA_964456015.1 uncultured Hyphomicrobiaceae bacterium
TCGGACGGCGTGCCCGCCTGCGGACCGGTGGTCTGCAGGCGGGCACGCCTTTCCGGCTGATATTGCCTTGCAAGGAGAAGACCATGCCCGGGAATTGGTCCCCTGACAGCTGGAGGTCGAAGCCGATCGTCCAGGTTCCCGCCTATCCGGACGAGGCAGCGCTCGCCGAGGTCGAAGCGAAGCTCGCCAAGTTCCCGCCGCTGGTCTTCGCCAACGAGGTGCTCGCGCTCAAGTCGCGGCTGGCGCGCGTCACCAATCGCGAAAGCTTCCTGTTCCAGGGCGGCGACTGCGCCGAAAGCTTCAAGGAGCATTCGGCCAACAACATCCGCGACTATTTCCGTGTCTTTCTGCAATCGGCACTGGTCATGACCTTCGCCGGCGGAATGCCTGTGGTGAAGGTCGGCCGCATCGCCGGCCAGTTTGCAAAACCTCGCTCTTCCAACACGGAAACGCAGAACGGTGTCGAGCTGCCGAGCTACCGCGGCGACATCATCAACGGCTTCGAGTTCACCCCGCAGGCGCGCACGCCCGATCCGCAGCGCCAGCTCCAGGCCTACCGGCAGTCGGCGGCGACGCTGAACTTCCTGCGTGCGTTCCTGCAAGGCGGCTTTGCGAGCCTCGAGAACGTCAACCGCTGGGCGCTCGACTTCATGAAGGGCAAACCGATCGAGGAGAGCTACGAAAAGCTCGCGCTCGAGGTAACGCGCACGCTCGAGATCATGCGCGCGTTGGGCATCACCGAAAAGAACACGCGCGAGCTCGTGACAACGGATTTCTATACCAGCCACGAGGCGCTTCTGCTCGGCTATGAGCAGGCCATGACCCGGCGCGACGAGGTGATGGGTTCCGGGCGCTACTTCGCAACCTCCGCCCACATGCTCTGGATCGGCGATCGCACGCGCCAGCCTGATCACGCGCACGTCGAGTTCTGCCGGGGCATCGAGAACCCGATTGGGCTGAAGTGCGGGCCGACCATCGAGCCCGACGGCCTGCTCAGGCTGATCGACATCCTCAATCCAAAGAACGAGCCCGGCCGGCTGACCCTGATCTGCCGCTTCGGCGCAGACAAGGTCGAGAAGCATCTGCCGCCGCTCATTCGGGCGGTGGAAAAGGCGGGCAAGCGGGTCATCTGGTCGTGCGATCCGATGCA
>CAYWBX010000358.1:1160-4571 GCA_964456015.1 uncultured Hyphomicrobiaceae bacterium
GCGCGTCGCGCGCGAGGGCCGCAAGGTCGTGTGGTCCTGCGATCCGATGCACGGTAACACGGTGACGGCCTCGACCGGCTACAAGACGCGGCCCTTCCAGCGCGTCAAGGAGGAGGTCGAGCGATTCTTCGACATCCACCGCGCGGAGGGCACACATGCCGGCGGCGTGCACCTGGAGATGACCGGCCAGAACGTCACGGAGTGCACGGGCGGAGCGGTGGCCATCGTCGACTCGGATCTCTCGCGGAGCTACGAGACTCTCTGCGACCCGCGCCTCAACGCCGAGCAGTCGCTGGAGCTATCTTTCCTGATTGCGGAGCGCCTGAAGCAGGAGCGTGAGAGCCGTGCCGCGCGCAGCCCGACCATGCCCGAGGCGGCGGAATAATCCCCGCCGCCCGCTTTGGGGGCCTCGCGCCGAAACTACTGCGGTGGGGCGTCCGGGCGGCGCCTGCCAGTTTGCGGCGACAGGAAGAGGCTCAGCCGCGACACCCTGGGCCGCGCGTCGGGCCGCAGGCGCCGCGCGCCATATGGGGGCGTGTGCGCGGAGGGGGGTTCAGGATTGGTTCATCTCGGCGGGACTAGCAGATCGGGGGTGACGGGTCGCGCGGCGGCGCAACTGGCGGATGCGCCCGGCAACGCCGTGGTAGTCACGGGGGCTTGATCTGGCGCCGGGACAGGGTGCTGAACGGCCACGCACGGTGAAGAGGAGCACGTGGGATGGTCCTCCGCTTTCTGATTGGATTTGCCATAGCCATGGCGATTGCGTTCGGCGCGTTCGCGGCCGATGGCGCCCCTGTCCAGGCTCCCAGGCAACCGGCGCCGACCGCTTTCCCGGCCATTTCGGCGCCCGTGGTCGTCGCTCAGGACAGCTCCTGCGCCGCCGCCTGCCAGGCAGAGCACGACCAATGCCGGGTCACCACCAAGGGCAGTCCGACCTGTGACGCCATCCGCCAGCGTTGCTTGAGAGCTTGCATCGCAAGCAAGAAGAAGTAGTCCGGGCGCAGGACACGATGCGCTCCCGCGCGGTGCGCGTTTGGCCGCGCCCCCTTGCCATTGCTACACCTGCCACGTACTGACACGCAGAGCCCCGTTGTGGGGTGGATGGACGCTCGCGTCCGCATTCGCCCGCAAGACACCGGCTTTGGCGTGGCCGCTGCAGTCATCGTCTGCTGTTGCAGATACGCCTTGGCGGGTACCGGACCTGACTGCGCGCCGTGGCGCGGCAGGTGCGTTGCGTGCAAGGAGTGGAGGCCCGCGCATGGCTGTCGACACCATGTTCGCGCTTGCGACCGCCGCGTTCGCGTTCGGCCTGAGCCTTGCCAGCTACCGCTGGTTTGCGCTGCAGAACGGCTGGCCGATGGGCGAGTGGCAGGCGCGCCGCCCGGGACTGCCCATCGCCATTGGTGTCCTTTCGATGCTGCTCGCCACGCTGTTCGCTCTGGCGCGCGGCGACAACACCCTGATCGTGCTGCCGCTGCTCGGCGTCTTCTGCGCCCTGACCTGGACCGCCCTCACCCGTGTCGGCGCCCAGAGCGCGTTGCTGCTGGCACCGGTTTGCACGATCGCCCTGCTCATTCAGTGGCTGGCCGCCATCGGCACGCTGCCTGCCAGCCAAACCCCGAGCGAAAGGCGCGTCGGCGAGGTGCCGCCGGTCGACGCACGCGACGCCGACGCCGTCCCTTCCCAGAGATTTAACCGCTAGCACGAGGATTCCGAGCGCATGGCCGTCCGCCGACTGCATCCCGTTCAGCCGCAATCGTTCGCGTTCACGCCGGAGAATCTGGCCTGGGTCCGGGAGACGATCGCCAAGTACCCGGCCGGCAAGCAGGCCTCGGCCGTCATCCCCGTGCTCTGGCGTGCCCAGGAGCAAGAAGGCTGGTGCACGGAGCCCGCCATCCGCGCCGTCGCGGACCTGCTCGGGATGGCCTACATCCGCGTCTATGAGATCGCGACCTTCTACACGATGTTTCAGCTTTCGCCGGTCGGCAAGAAGGCGCATGTCCAGGTCTGCGGAACGACGCCGTGTATGTTGCGCGGCTCGGAGGCGCTCATCGAGGTGTGCAAGAAGCGCATCAACCCGGAGCCGCATCAGCTCTCCGCCGATGGCAATTTCTCCTGGGAAGAAGTCGAGTGCATCGGTTGCTGCGCCAATGCACCGGTTGTCCAGATCGGCAAGGATACCTGGGAAGACCTCACGCCCGAGTCCTTCGCAAAGGTCCTGGACGGCTTCGACCGCGGCGCGCCGCCAAGCCCCGGCTCGCAGATCGGCCGGCAGGCGTCGGCGCCGCTCGGCGGCCCGACGGTGCTGAAAGATCCGGTGACGCGCTAGCCGATCCTTCGGCGCCCCAGCGGAAAGGCTCATGCAGCCGCTTGCAGTACTCATCCTCTCGGACGGGCGGCCCGGACATTATCACCTCTCCGAAGGGGTCGCCGCCGCCATCGCGCGGCGACGCCCGGTCTCGATCGAGCGCCGTCTGATCGCGCGCCGCACGGCGATGCCCGGTCGTGTCCTCGCCTGGCTTCTCGCATCGGGGATCTCGCCGAGGCTCGTCCTCGCCGCCGGCTATGGCCTGGCGCCGGCCGACATCCCGAGAGCCGATCTCGTCATCTCCGCAGGCGGCGAGACCATCGCCGCCAATATCGCCGCCGCCACGCTGCTCGGGGCCCGCAACATCTTCTGTGGCACGCTGCGTCACGCCGCACCCCGGCATTTCTCGCTCATCGTGTCGTCCTACGCCCGCCATGCGAGCCTCCCCCGACACCTCGTGGCTCTGAAACCGAACGGCATCGACCCCGACACGCTGGCCGCCGCCAACCATTGCCGGCCCGGCGACGCGCCGGTCTTCGGACTGCTTGTCGGTGGCGACTCAGGCCTCTTCCGCTACGCCCCGGCCGAATGGGACCGCCTGCTGTCGTTTCTCGTCGCCACGCGGGAGCGCAACGGCACCCGCTGGATCGTCTCGACGTCACGCAGGAGCCCGGCGGCGGTGGCCGATGCGCTCCACCGTCTCGCCGCAGCGCCTGCGAGCTCGATCCTCGAGCTCATCGACTTCCGCCGGGCAGGCCCCGGAACGCTGCCGCGGCTCTTCGGCTCGGTCGACGCCATCCTTGTGACGGAGGATTCGAGCACCATGGTCTCGGAAGCCGTGTGCGCACGCCTGCCGGTGGTCGGCGTCACTCCCGCCGAGCACGGATTCAAGGAGGAGGAGCGCGAGTATCGAGCGTTCCTGCAGTCCAACAACTGGTACCGCTCCCTGCCCCTGACCGACCTCGATCCGGCATCCTTCGAGACCGCCCTGCGCAGCGTGACCCCGCTCGCCGACAACCACCTCGATCGCTTGGCGGCCGAGCTCGCCGAACGGCTGCCGGACCTCTTTCGCTGACCTCGGCCTGCCGAAGGGGCCGCGGACG
>CAYWBX010000359.1:0-3195 GCA_964456015.1 uncultured Hyphomicrobiaceae bacterium
CGCCTTCGATTTTGAGCATCTGATCCTTCGCGAGACGGATCTTCTGAGATACAGCCTCTACATCTGGCAGAAGCAGACTTCAAAGTTGATGTTCGGGAGCTATCCCTTCCCCGGCAACATTCTTGAAAACAACACCATCGAATTCATCAATGTGTATGTGAAGCCGGGGAAGCCGCCGAAGTTCGATCCGCCGGTGAAAGAGGCGAACAGGTTGGCCCAAGAAGAGTGGGTCGACCTCGCCCAGCAAGTTTGGTTTATGTACCCCGAGGACGTGAGGCGGGAGGGCGACCATCCTGCCCCCTTCCCAGAGAAGCTGCCGGGTCGCCTCATACGAATGTACACTTATGGCGCAGCCGAAGGATTTGCGGGAGAGATTGTTCTGGATCCTTTCTGCGGCACCGGGACAGCCTGCGCGGTCGCCAAGCGTATGGGACGAAGGTACATTGGAATCGATATTTCTCCACGATATGCTGCACTTGCTGAGGATCGGGTGGCGACAGCACGTCCGAAAGACCCACCGGCGTTATTGGTGGGGAGGCCGAAATATCCAGGCAAGGACGAGCTTAAGCTTTGGGAAGCATCACTCGCTACCGGGAATGCGGGGCAGGCTGCGGTTACTAAACACAAGCGGGAGACATACGGCCGCGCGGTACCGAAGAAGCAACAATTGGGCTTTGCGTTTCGGCATGAGGATGAGCCGGAGTTGTTCGAGGGTGATGTAGATGGCCGCGAAAGGGAAAGGCATCCCTAAGTTCTGGAAGGCGTTCATTTCGGAGTACGTCTCTCACGATGCCTATTGGTAATTCCCCAAAGCTCGCGCTGTAAGCAATGTCGATCTTATTCGAGAAATACTGCGCACTCTGGCTGGCTTCGAGGGGCAGCCATGGGGAACAGTGAAGGGGAAATTCCTAGAGGCTCTCGAAGCGGCCGATTTATTCCGAAGGCACGCCGTAGAGCAGTCCGAAGCCGACAAATTGGCGATGGCTCGCATTCTCAAGATCACGTTTGACAATCTCGGCTTTGCTTGGATCGATGATAAGGACAGCGTGACGCTTACCCCGGCAGGGAAAACTTTCGTCGAAGCGACGGACGCCAAGATTTTCACCCGGCAGCTCTGGCGCTACCAGATAACGAACCCTCTTTGGGGCGGGTCCGATGTGGTGCGCCTCTTCCCGCATGCATTCCTTGTCGAGGTGATGCTGGAGAGCGGTCGAGTACTGAGCCGCGACGAATTCCTTCTATTCGTCGCTCGCGCGAGGACCCATGATGAACTGGAATACGTGCTGGAGCACATCGCCGCGTGGCGAGACCTCGACTCAGAAACGCAGTCACAGATTAAAGAAGAACTCGATGCGATACCGCTCGATGAAGCGGATGAAGATAAGACGATGTTGAACCGTGTGGCGCTCAACTCGTCGTACTGCCTAGCGTTCCACGGACTGCCGAGATACATGCGCCGCAATGCCAAGGTCAACGAAGAGGAATACGCGCTCTCTATCGGGCGCCACGATGAACGCTACCTGACACAGCGCCTGGAGCGATTCCACGAAGAGTCTGTGTTCATCGAGTACGAAAGTAAGAAGGACTGGATGGCCGCGTACGGCGACCTTGAGAGCAACAGCACCAGATCAGAGGCGATGGAGTACTACGCGGACCGCTCCAACGTCGATAAGGCGGTCAAAGCATTCATGATGCTACCTGCTGAAGCGAGGGAGGGCTTTACTGAAGAGGAGTACCGCAGAATTCAGATTCAAGAGAAGAACCTGGAGGACATGCTGGAGGGGAATATCACGCTGCTCGGTGATACACTTATGCTGGTGAAGGATGGACGCCAGTACGAGACACTTGTCGGACCAATCGACCTATTGGCCAGTGAAAAGGGTGGCGGCTACGTCGTGATCGAACTGAAGAAGGGCCGCACTGCGGACAAGGTATTTGGGCAACTGTGCCGGTACATGGGCTTTATCAAGCGTGAGGTCGCGAATGGTGCCCCGGTCCGGGGCATCATAGTTGGCAAGGAAATAGACCAGAAGCTGCTGTATGCCGTTGAGGCAGTGCCCGAAGGACTCGTGACATTGAAGGCGTTCGATTTCCGGCTTGCGATCCAAGACCGCGGCCTGGGTAAGAAAGACTAAGTAGGTCGGATGAGCGGAGCCAGAAAATCAGAACGCCTCCTCGGGCAATTCCATCGTGCTTGCCGCGCCGGCCTGGACGCGCGCGAGCTGCGCCGCCGTCTCCGGCAGCACGCGTTCCATGAAGAAGCGGCCGGTGACGAGCTTGGCGTTCATGCGCTCGGCCGAGCCGTTAGCTCTGGCCTTGAGCACGTCATGCGCCGCCGCAGCCATCTTGGCCCACATGTAACCGAGCGCAACGAGCCCGAACAGATGCATGTAGTCGGTTGAGCCCGCGCCGGCGTTGTCGGGCTTGCCGATCGCGTTGGCCATGAACCACATGGTCGCCTGCTGCAGATGGCCGAGTGACTTGCCGAGCGGCTCGACGTAGGGCCTCATCGCGGCGGCATCGCCGTGCTCCTTGAGGAAGCCCTGCACCTCGGCGAAGAACGCCTGCAAGGCGCGCCCGCCGTCCTTCGGCAGTTTGCGGCCGACGAGATCGAGCGCCTGAATGCCGTTTGCGCCCTCGTACATCATGGTGATGCGCGCATCGCGCACGAACTGCTCCATGCCGTGCTCGGCGATATAGCCGTGGCCGCCGAACATTTGCTGCGCCATCACGGTGTTGGCGAAGCCCTGGTCGGTGAGCACGCCTTTGATCACCGGCGTCAACAATCCCATGTGGTCGTCGGCGGCCTGGCGGGTCTTCTCGTCCTCGGCGCGGCGATGGAGGTCGGAGGCGAGCGCCGTCCACATCACGAGCGCGCGCGCGGCCTCGTTGAAGGACTTGATCGTCATCAGCGTGCGGCGCACGTCGGGATGCACAATGATCGGATCGGCCGGCTTGTCCTTGTACTTGGCGCCGGTGAGCGCGCGGCCCTGCAGGCGCTCCTTGGCGTAGGCGGCGGCGTTCTGATAGGCGACCTCCGACAGCGCGAGCCCCTGCACGCCGACCCCCAGCCGCGCCTCGTTCATCATCGTGAACATGGCGGGCAGGCCGTGATTTTCCTCGCCGACGAGCCATCCAACGGCGCCGTCGTAGTTCATGACGCAGGTGGCATTGCCGTGGATGCCCATCTTCTCT
>CAYWBX010000359.1:3205-4569 GCA_964456015.1 uncultured Hyphomicrobiaceae bacterium
AGCGATCCGCACGCGACGGCGTTGCGCGCGCCGAGCGAACCGTCCGGATTGGGCAGGAACTTCGGCACCACGAACAGCGACAGGCCCTTGGTGCCCGCGGGCGCTCCCTCGATGCGCGCGAGCACGAGGTGGATGATATTCTCCGCAAGATCGTGCTCGCCGGCGGAAATGAAAATCTTGGTGCCGGTGATCTTGTAGCTGCCGTCGGGCTGCTTCGCAGCCTTGGTGCGCAGCAAACCCAGGTCGGTCCCGCAATGCGCCTCGGTGAGATTCATCGTGCCAGTCCACTGGCCGGCAATCAGCTTTGGCAGGTACGTTTGCTTCTGTTCAGGCGAACCGTGCGCGATCAGCGCCGCAATCGCGCCCTGCGTGAGACCGGGATACATCGCAAAGGCCATATTGGCGGAACACAGGAACTCGTTGACGAGCTGCGTCATGATCATCGGCAGGCCCTGGCCGCCGAACTCGGCCGGCGCCGAGATGCCGATCCAGCCGCCCTCGACCAGTTGCTTGAACGCCTGCTTGAATCCCTGCGGGGTGGTGACGCTGCCGTCCTCGTGACGCGTGCAGCCTTGCTGGTCGCCGATGCGGTTGAGCGGGGTGAGCACCTCCTCGCAGAACTTGGCGGCCTCGCCGAGGATCGCCACGATCACATCAGGGGAGGCGTCCGCAAATCCGGGCAGATTGGAATAGCGGTCGATGTGAAAGACGTCGTTCAGCAGGAACTGCACGTCGTCGACGGGGGCCTTGTATTTCGGCATGGTCTGCGTCCCAGGCTCCGGATCGGCGGAGCATCCCAGACCTGCATTTAGTTGCCCTTAAGGCCCGAATTAAGGTTTGCTGCGCCGCCGAGCGGTCGCAGCCTTCTTTGGCTGCCGCTCCCGTTTGCAGCCAACCTCGTTTCGAAGCTTGCGCCGTGGAGACCGGTCGCGGCGGCCAAGCCGGGCGAGCAGAAATTGCCGCTGCCGCTCCAACGGGTTAACCGCTTGTTTACCATAATAAACAAATGTCGGCGCGAGAACGTCGAGCGCGCCGGTCGTCACTTTCTGTTCTCTTTCATGTGCAGCTTCCCCGGCCCCGCGGGGCTGTCATGGCTTTCAACGATCGAAGGAAAGCGTGCAACAGGAACACGGATCATATCAGCAGCGTGACGCTGCCGCCGAGGACGACTTCAACCGCAGCCTCGCCGCTGTCGTCGATGAGCGTCTCGATAGGCGCCAGATCGAGCGCTTGACCGAGACCGATCCGGACAGGTGCGGACAGGACCATGGCAACCGCACACGCGGGGCCGATTGTGCTTCAGACGCACTCGGGCGGCTCAATCGCAGGCTCGATCAGATCATCAGTGAAGGACGCACGGCCTG
>CAYWBX010000360.1:0-4561 GCA_964456015.1 uncultured Hyphomicrobiaceae bacterium
GCGTTGCACCGCCCGCGGCTCAACCGGAGGGCAATCGCCGCCTCCGGTGCGTGTCAGGTCACGGGTGAGGCAAAACCACCCGTGCCCAGTGCGTCACAAAGGTTTGAAGGCACTGGCTGCAAGCCGGCTTTACCTCGCTTTTGATTGGTGGGGCCGCTCAAGGCGCACGATCCACGATCGCACTCGGTGCTTGCCGCGATCATCCTCGTCGATCGCGAGGAGACCAATTCCGCGCTCGGCCGGTCCGACCGGGCGCAGTGCTGTTGGAAGCTCTTCGAGGCGTAGGTCCGTCAGTAAAACCGAGATCTCAGCCGTACAGTCGGCATCCCCCGCGGCGCGTGTCCTGAGCCAGTCTCAGCAATTGCCGTCTCGGTCCGCATGCCGCCACGCTCCAAGCCTCGTGCGCCGCTTTCTTGACAGCCCACCGACACCGCCGATAAAGCCATGCTGGTGACCTCGAGGATCGGCCAAGGTCCGGGCGCGTAGCTCAGCGGTAGAGCACACCCTTCACACGGGTGGGGTCACAGGTTCAATCCCTGTCGCGCCCACCATGACAAAAGATTGCAAGATTGATTGAGATGCGGTTGCGGGGCGACGCCAACGGACGTTGCAATCCGTCGTATCCACGCGAGGGGCGTGTCGTAAATGCGCTGCCAATCGGACACGTTGCCGGCAAACGCCCCCGCACCACGTCTGAGCCGGCCGGGGTTGGCCAAGGCAGTGCCCGGTCGCGGGCGCGGCGCGCTCAGCTGGCCAGCGCCGCCGCGCCGTTAACGCCATTGACGCCGGTCGGCGCATGCGCAGCGGGCTCGCCGCTGCCGACGCGATTCGCTGCCCGGCCCGCGGCGATCTTCACCCGGTTGCGCCCCTCTGCCTTCGCCTCGTAGAGCGCCTGGTCGGCCGCGCGCAGCACCGCCTGCGGCGTACTGCCTTGCACCGGAAACGCCGCGACGCCGACCGAGATCGTGATCCGCGGCAGATGGTCGTCGAGGTAGCGCACGCTGAGCCCCTGGATGGCGGCCCGGAGCGCCTCCGCGCGCTCGGCGGCGACGGCCGTTCCGGCGCCCGGCAGCAGCACGACGAACTCCTCGCCGCCAAACCGGCAGGGCACGTCCTCGACGCGGAAGTGCCGCTTGAGGCACGCCGCGACGGCGCGCAGGACGGTATCGCCGGCATCGTGACCGAAGTTGTCGTTGAACTGCTTGAAGTGGTCGATGTCGATCGAGAGGATGCTGACGCTCGCCCGCTCGCGCTCGGCTCTCGCGAACTCGCGGCGGCAGGTCTCGAGCATATAGCGTCGGTTGAAGAGATCGGTCAGCGGATCACGGATCGACTGATCCTTGAGCTGCTCGCCGAGCCGCACGTTGGCGATCGCCAGGCTGATCCGCTCGGCGCAGCTGATGGCGAGGCGGCGCTGCTCGACAATCGCCTCCGACGTCGCGGTGAGCCCGTCGCCCGTCGGGAACTCGAGGTGCAGGAGGCCGACGGTATCGCCGTGCGCCAGGATGGGAATGCAGGCGTAGTGCTCGGGCCGGCGCTCGCCGAGATGCCGGCAATGGAAATCGATCGCGTGCTCGCCGTGGGTGTAGGTGCGCCCGCGGCGCAGGCCCCAGCACTGGTCGGGCTGCATGGTCGCGACGCTTCCATTCCCGTTCCAGGCGATCGCGTTGTCGAGCACGTCGCGCGAATTGGCATAGATGTAGAGCGCGCCGGAGCAGCCCGGCAGCATCTTGCCGAGGAACCCGGCCACCATCTCCGAGACCTCGTCGAGCGACTTGCACGACTGCAGCCAGTCGTTGAGTTCGGCGAGGAGTTGCGCCTCCGCCGCTTTTTCCTTGCTGGTTTGCAACGCGCGGGTGGCGAACATCTTGGCCTCACGCTCGGAACGCAGAAAGGGCGCGATGAGCCAGAAGTGCAGGATCGGGGCGCCGACGACGGCCAGCACCGCGGCATCGAGGAATATTTCCGCGACTGGCGACAGCACGCCGTCGAGGCGCGCCAGCGCCAACATGGTGGCGGCCTCGAGTGCGAAGATCACCGCACCGACGCGGAGCATCAGGCCGAAACAACACCGTGAGTTCGAGTCCGTTCGGGACAATAAGGCGATGATCGGGGTCACGCGGGTCCTCGATTGTGATGCCTTGTCAACCCACACGGGCCGAGATGAGGCCGAGAAGCGGGGATCGAGGGGTCATGCTGACGGGGGAGCGGGTGAGAAAAACGGGGGAGCCAGCTCGGACCCCTCGATCGCGTTCGAAATTAGCTGGCAGGCTTTGACAAAACCTAAACGGGAATAACAACAAAACTACCCGCAAAAATTGTGGTTCTGAGGGATCCCAGAGGCAGCGCCAACGCAAAAGGCGTCCCCTGCCGTCGGCAGGAGGCGGGGGTAACCGGGCGCGACACCGACGGAGGGTTGGCCGCACGAGCGCCGACGGTTGCGGGAGAGCACAGTCCCTGACCTGGATCGCCGTTTGATGGCGCGCTGGACGCTCCAGGTCGAGAATTGGGCTGACGGCCGGGAGCGCGGCGGCACTGCACCGGTCGCCGCAATGGCGTGGGGTCACAACGGCTACCTGTGAGTCGAGGGTGGAAATGCGATGTCGAAGCCTTTCGAACCCTTCCTGATGCTGCGCGATCGGATCGAGAACTCGGGCCATTGCGCGTGGTCTTACGCCACGCCCTGGGACCCGGACCCTTGGTTTGCTTACCTCTGCAGCCAATGCAAACACCTGGCGGCGGAATATTCGTGTTGAAGGCCGATCATCGGGAGCGTTCAATGACCACTGAATTCCAGTTCCTTCGGGAAAAGCGGCGAGGGTCACATCAAGGGGGTATGACCAATTGCACATAGCAATCGTGGGAGCGGGAATCGGCGGACTCGTGCTCGGGCTGGCGCTCCGCCAGCGAGGCATCGCCACCGAGATCTTCGAACAGTCGTCGGAATTGACCGAGATCGGGGCGGCTGTAGCGTTATCCGCAAATGCCACGAGAGAGCTTGACCGGCTTGGGGTCCTCGACGGGATCGCGTCGGCTTCGACCGAGCCGACCGAACTGATTTGGCGTGACGGCCGGACAGGTCGGAGGATTGCCGCGCACGCTGTTCGCAATGACGCCGCCTATCGCAGACGATTCGGTGCCCCGTATTTCGGGATACATCGCGCCAGCCTGCAGAAAGTTCTCGGAGACGCATTCGGGCGCCATCATCTTCATCTTGGCCATCGCCTGGTCGACATGACGCTTAAGGAGCGGCGGATCAGGTTGGCGTTCGAAAGCGGTGCTTCTCACGAGGCGGATCTTGTGGTTGGTGCCGACGGGGTTCGCTCTGTCGTGCGCCGATGGATTACCGGTGTGGCAGGCACGCGATTTTCACGAACGAGCGCCTTTCGAGGGATCGTGTCTCGCCGGCAGCTGCCGAACCTGCCTGACCCGGAAGCCATTCAGTTCTGGATGGGGCCGGGCGCTCACCTGCTCCATTACGCGATCGGTCGCACAGCTGAAGACATAAACTATTTCGCGGTCGTGGAGGGACCGGAGGTCTGGGAGGACGAGCGTTGGATTGCATCAGCCGGACCGGGCGAGGCGCACCTCGCCTTTCGCGATTGGCATCCGGCAGTGATCGAGATGATCAGTGCTGGCTGGATCGACAGGCGATGGGCGCTATTCGTCGTGGATCAGCCGAAACGCTGGTATCGGCACAACGCAGTTCTTATTGGGGACGCAGCGCACGGGATGCTTCCACACCAGGGACAAGGCGCCAACACGACGATTGAGGACGCAGTGACCCTGGCAGGTCTATTGGCGGCGGCGCAAACCGGTGATTTAGAGATTGCGCTCCAACGCTACGAAGCGATGCGCAAAGTGCGAACCCGATCCATCCAACGGAGCTCGTGGGCAACCAATCGAGTGCTACACCTTGCCGATGGCGCAACCGGAATCCGGGCCCGAGACCAACGATTGCCTCGTTTTCCTGACGATTTTGGCTGGATTCATTCCTTCGACGCGGCGAACGAGACGTCGCGGGCCGCCAATTGAGATAGGGGTTCCGACACCTAAGGTTCCCTAAGGCAGAGCAAACGGCCGCACTAGCGTCGGTCGCACCAATTCGCTAGTCAGTGTGAACCGTCAACATTCTCCCAGAGACCGACTGATGGCCGAGACCGAGATTCGACCGTTCACCATCAACTTCGGACCGCAGCATCCGGCGGCGCACGGCGTCCTGCGCCTCGTGCTGGAGCTTGACGGCGAGGTGGTGGAGCGCGTTGACCCGCACATCGGCCTCTTGCACCGCGGCACCGAGAAGCTCATCGAGCACAAGACCTACCTGCAGGCCATCGGCTACTTCGACAGGCTCGATTACGTGGCTCCGATGAACCAGGAGCACGCCTTCTGCCTGGCCGTCGAGAAGCTACTGGGCCTTACGGTGCCACGACGGGGACAGCTCATCCGGGTCCTCTATTCGGAGATCAGCCGGATCCTCTCGCACATGCTGAACGTGACGACGCAGGCCATGGACGTCGGCGCGCTCACTCCGCCGCTCTGGGGCTTCGAGGAGCGCGAG
>CAYWBX010000361.1:0-644 GCA_964456015.1 uncultured Hyphomicrobiaceae bacterium
CATGTCGGCAAGCTGTGTTTGCGACAGACCGTGCCGCCGCCGGTAATCCCGGATCGATTCGTGCCAGCGCATGTGCGACCCGAACGCGCAAATTTAGACGTGGTTAGACATTGCTTGTCCCCGGCTGTTTGCATTAGTTGCATTTTGCGACTTTCCCAAGGTCGCCGCCCGCCGATGGCGGTCGCGAGCGCGGCGCCGGAGCAGAGGGCAAGACTGCGGCGCAATGTCGCAATGCGGGGTGGTCGGCGGGGCGGCGCAAGTCGTCGCGCCGACCAGAAAGTTGGTTTCATTAGCAAGATTCTCGTGGGCGTCTTTGTCATGGACCTTTGTAACCCGAATGAATACGCGCTGCTTATTCTCGCCGCCGCCAAGCCGCTGACCCGACTTTCCGAGTTCCACCAGGCGATCGCCGACCGCCTTGTCGCCAAAGGGTTCTTGAGGCTGATGAACGGCGAATGGTACCCGACGCGGGCCGGTCTCGAAGCGATACGCGCGACGGTGCATTGAGCAGACGCGAGCGGACCGCAGCGTCGAGGCGCTTGAGAGCCGGTTCTGACGACGCCGCCATGCCCGCATGGCGGTGAGGCTGCCGGCTTTGCTTCGCCCGTTCCGTTCCGCCAAATTGACGAACTAAAGGCGCGGGG
>CAYWBX010000361.1:654-4551 GCA_964456015.1 uncultured Hyphomicrobiaceae bacterium
GTCTGGCAGACTGGGGCGGTGGTGCCCCTGCCGTCGCTCCCCGGTCCCGCGTCGAGACAGCGTGCATTGATGCTGCGGCTGAACGGATCCGCCCGCGGCACATAAAATGGCTTGATGCCGCACATGCAGCAAAACGTATGCTCGGCGGTTCGTGTCCCAAACCGATACGCGGTGAGCTGCCTTTCACCAGAAATGAGCGTGAAATCTTTGACGGGGACCAAGAGGTGCAGGTAGCCGGACATGCAGCAAATGGAGCAGTTGCAGTCGAGAAGCGTGAGCTTGGCGGGCGCCAGCACCTCAAAGCGCACGCTCCTGCAATGGCATCCTCCGCTGTATGTCCGGAGCGGGGATCGCCTGTCTCTTGATTCATCAACCGGAGCAGTGCGTGCCCCTCGTACGCGCAAGCGGCTCAGACCGGAAAGCAGCAGTCTCATCATCTCCGATCCTCCACTCCCGCGTCCGCGATGAGGAGCGAACGCACGGCCGGTTGCCAGACGGCACTTCGTGTCGCATCGCGTCGCGACGAACCGCCATTCACCAATTGCCGTCGCGCGAGCCGGCATAGGCAGTTCGACGACACGGCAGGGTCACGCTGCGACCTTCACCCCACCGCATCCTGCAGGGCAATGAGCCGCCAGGCGCCGACTGCCTGCGGCAACGGGCTCGAAGGCAGCACATCCTTGAGCCGGTCCTTCGCTGCGGCAATACTCCGCTCCCGGGTCGCCTCGATGAGCAGCACCGCGTTCACGAAGCGGTCGGGCTCGGCGCGCATCGCGGCTTCTTTTGTGGGGCTGTTCTGCGAGGAGAACGCGCGCCAGGTGTCGACGGCAACGATTCCCGGATCGTCGAGCGCGGCGAATACGCGATCGGCGAGGTCGAGCGGCAATTCGACCGGCGCCTCCCAGCGCGCCGCGATCGCAAACCCGCCGACCGCATCGCCGCGCCGGCGCACGCGCTCGCACACCGTGCGGAACATCGAACGCCACGAGCCCATGACGGTCGTCGTCCAGGCGGTCGGATCGTTCAGGCGCGCGAGATAGGGAGCGGAGAACATCACTTCGGGAGTGTCGAGCTCGTAGCAGGTGAAATAACGCCGGTCGGCGGCGATCGCCTCGTACCGACGGCCGCGAATGAAGCCCGGCACGCCAAGTCGCTCAGGAAAATGCTCGCCCATGTACCAGCGTTCGTAGAAATCCTCCTGCTCGGCGGGAAAGTCGTTCCAGATCGAAAGGATGCCGCGCGCGACGGCGCTCCTCGGTCGATGCAGCATCAGATCACTCCTTCGCGCTTGAGCCTTTCCGCCTCGTCGGCGCTCACACCGCAAAGCTCGGCCAGGATCTCGGCCGAGTGCTCGCCGAGCATCGGCGGCCGCGTGATATTGGCCGGGCTCGCCGAAAGCCGCATCGGCAGGCCGACCGTCTTGAAGCCGCCGGGTCGCTTGGGATAGTCGAGATCGACGATCATGCCGCGGGCGATCAGATGCGGATCGGCGAGCACCTCGGCGGTGTCCTGGCAGGCGCCGCAAGGTACGCCCGCATCGCCCATCAGCTTCGCCACCTCGTGCTTCGTGCGTTCCATCGTCCAATCGGTGATGATGGCGTCGAGCGCCTCGCGGTTTCGCCAGCGGTCGGCGTTCGTCCTGAAGCGCGGATCGTTCTCGAGATCGGTTCGGCCCAGCACCCTGCACACGGCCGGCCACATCTGCGGCTGGGCGTAGATATAGACGTAATCGTTCGGCCCGCCCGGTTTGCAGCGATAGGTGGTGCCGGGCACGTTCTGGCCGAGCTGGTTGCCGGTGCGCACCGGCACGCCGTTTCTCTGGTGCTCGCGCAACGAGATGCGAATGAGATTGAGCACCGCCTCCTGCATGGCGACCTCAACGTGCTGGCCGCGGCCGGTCGCGTGCCGCTGATTGAGGGCGGCAAGGATGCCGATCGCTGCGTGCATCCCCGTGCCGCTGTCGCCGATGGCCGGCCAGCAGTAGGTCGGCGGGCTGTCGGGATAGCCGGTGACGCACATGGCGCCGCCCATGGCCTGGGCGATCGGCTCGTAGGCCTTGAAATGGGCGTTGGGACCGAACGTACCGAAGCCCTTGATGGTCGCGTAGATGAGGCGGGGATTGATCTTCTCGAGTTCCTTCCAGCCAAGCCCCATGCGGTCGAGCGCGCCGGGTCCGAAATTCTCGATGAAGACATCCGCCTTGGCGATGAGCTTGCGGAAGAGCTCCTGGCCCGTCTCGCTCTTGAGGTTCAGGGTGAGCGATCGCTTCGAGGCATTGAAGACGAGGAAGAAAAGTTCGTCGTTGTTTTGCGCCCTGGCGACATCGCCGCCCTTGGGGTCCTCGAGTTTGATCACCTCGGCGCCGAGAAAGGCTAGGATCTGCGCACAGGCGGGCCCCGCCTGATTGTGCGTCATGTCGATGACACGGATGCCAGTCAGAGCTTGGGTCATGCGTGGACGCTCCTGCCTCGTTCGGTTCGGGGAATAGGGGCTCAAGCGGAGGTGCGCCGTTGCAAGAGGCGCGCTTGTCGGTGTGCGGCGCGACCAAGCCTACCCGAGCAGGGGCCATCCGCAAGGCGCAGCGCAGCATGGGACGCCCGCGCTGCCGCGACGGACGGAGCTGGAATGTCGGCACCGGCGCGATCGAGTCCGGCGCGCGGGAGACTCTCTTATGCCTTATGTCGAGGCGGCCGAGGAAACTCGCCGATCATGACCCCGAGCATCGCGACCGTCGCCGACAGAAAGGCCGCAGGGTTGCCCACGATGAGGCGCAAGGAACTACGCCGATCGCACGCGCATCCCGCTCGCAGGCTGTCTCGCGCAGCAGCAGGCGCACCCCGTTTCGCCCGCGCGCAGGATGCGTCGCCACGAGCAGGGAAGGACCGGCCTCAAGGATCAAGCCATGCGCTCGCCGCACACATCCGGCCGGCGATCCGACATCTGTCGTTCGTGCGGCGCGCCTGCAGAATGGCCACTGCGGCGCCTGCCGGCCTCGAGCATGATCCCGGTCTCGGAAATCGCCGCCTGACGAAGGTGCTCGCCCCGGAGCCCGCCCGCCGGTGCGAAGGGCCGGCCGGTGTCCATCCCGGCGATCCGAAGGGCGTCCTCTGTCCACAAGACGACAGAAATCCTCAAAGCACGCGGCATGTTCTTCGGATTGTGAAGCACTATCTCATGCCGATGGCTTGACGAAGGCATCTCCCGCGGCAAGGTTTAGAGGTCACACTCTTCGGCAGTGTCCCGCCCGCGGCGGACCTGTGACGGCACCATTGCGGAAGTATGGAAAGGCCCATCTCCGCGTTCAGGCGTGACCATGTGCTCTAGGCGGACGACGGCGATGCGCGAGAGAGGAATGCAGGTTTCTGCAGATGTGAATCTCGTCTCGTCTGTCATCAGCCGCCTGGCCGCGGCCCAGTTGCGGCGGCCGCCGCACGCTCTTCGCACGCGGCAGTCATGCGACCTGACCTGAAGGTGAGCACGATCATTCCCGTGTTTGGTCGGCATGATGTGCTTCGCCGCGCGGTCGCCTCTGTATTGCGCCAGAGCCACCCCGTCCATGAAGTGATTATCGTGGATGATGCATCGCATCCGCCGATCTCTGATGATGATGTCGGCTCATCCGATGCGCGCGTGCGGGTGATCCGCAGCTTGCGAAACTGCGGACCCGCTTCCGCGCGCAATATGGGCATTCAGGCGTCCACCGGAGAGTTGATCGCTTTCTTGGATTCAGATGATGTGTGGTACGCGAACAAACTCGAAGTGCAGATCCACGAATATCAGGAACGTGCTTCTCGATCTAAGTTGAGCGCCATCGTTTGCAGCTGGGACGTCGTCCATCCCGGACGCCCGCTGACTTACTCTCGCCGACCGCTCGAAAGCGCGGCGGTGGAGGATTTC
>CAYWBX010000362.1:0-4534 GCA_964456015.1 uncultured Hyphomicrobiaceae bacterium
GCATCGGAATGCCAGAGCATGTTGCCGAGCGCATCGAGCCGGCGGTGGTCATTGCGAGGGCGCAGCTCATTTCTGTCGGTCAGGTTCGAGATGTCCGCGATCTCGGCGTGCTTCAGGCGCCGGACGACACGGTGGTTGCGGGGCGGCGCAACGGAGCCGAACCTGTGGCCGAGCGCGAGCAACTGATCCTCGTCAAGGGACTGATCATGAAAGATGAGGACGGCGTAGCGATCGATCGCGGCCGTGATCTCGGCGACATCGGCCGCGGCTAGATCCGACAGGTCGGCTCCGGATACCTCGCCTACGAAGTACGGGTGCAGTTGCTTCACTGAAATCGGCATGGTCCGATCTCCTCAGATCACGCTGACGCGCCTGGCCGGGGACCGCGGCGAAGCACGGCACGTTCGGTGTTCACTTCGGAACGAATGCGGCAACGGTTCCGCCGTCCACCGGAATGACGGCTCCGTTCACATAGCGTGCGTCGTCGCTCAGCAGAAAGCGAATGACGGCTGCCATGTCGGCCGGCTGCGCGATGCGCCCGAGCGGTGAGGTGCCGGACGTGCGGTAGCGCGTATTCGTGCCAACGGCGGGTCGCAGGTATGGCTCTGTCATCGGCGTCTCGACCGTCGCCGGAGCGATGGCGTTGACGAGGACTTTCGACGGCGCGCTCTCGACCGCCATCACCTTGGTCAGCGCGATGACGGCCGCTTTCGTCGCCGCATAAGCGCCGCTGTCGATCTTGTGCCGGATCCCGGAGATCGACGCGAGGAAGACCACTCGACCATTCTCGCCCCTCGCCGTCGCGGCCTTGAGCAGGGGCATCGCAAACTTAGCGGACAGCCAGAGACCGCGGACATTCACTGCAAAGAGATCATCGAAATCCTTGACGGGCATCTCCTCGAGCGGGCCGATGCGCAGGAGGCCGGCCGAGCACACGAGGCCATTCAGCTTGCCGTGGCGCTTGGCGAGGTCACGGTATGCCGCCTCGATGCTTTCAACAGACGTCACGTCGCAATGCTGGGTTTCGAGCCGCTCACCGTAAGCCGCGAAATCATTTCTGAGGGAGGCGAGACCCCGCTCTGACACGTCCTGCGCGATGACTGTCCAACCTTCATCGAGCAAACGCTGGGCCGTGCCTCGACCAATCCCGGATGCTCCGCCGGTGATCGCGCAGATCTTGCTCATGCCCGTCGTCTCCGCTCTTTGAAATCCGTACTCTCTGAAGTCCGAGCCGACCGTGCCGGGTAATGCGAACTTCCCCGGTGACTGTCCCACGCAGGCTGCTGGGACAGCAAGGGCACCGCGACGCAAGGCTCACCTGCGCGCCGGTGAATGGCAACGGGCGCTCCCCGTCATTCAGCGCCCTCTCGTCTACTTTGCAGTGCAGCAAGCGATCAGCGGAACGCCATCAGGACGGATGCCGCCACCAGGTCTGCGGTCCGCTCCTGATCTCGGGGCATAAGTATTAAGGCTCGATCAGAGCCGCACTGCTCCTCACCCCTCACCGGCGGAACATGTGCCCGCCGTCCATGTCGATCATGGCGCCGGAGAGGTATTCAACCTGGGGACCACAGAGCATGACGGCAAGCGCTGCGACCTCGTCGGGTTCCTTCAGACGGCCAAAGGGCAGATCGCCGAGGGTCTCCTGCCAGCGGCTCTCGTCGCCAAAGGTGGATCTGGCGCGCGCTTTCGAGAGCGTCATGATTCGGTCGGTTCGTGTTGCCGCCGGATTGATTCCGAAGACGCGCACGCCGAAGTCCGGGGTGCGCGAACCAATGGCCTTGGTAAAGGCATTAAGCCCCGCATTGCCGGTGGAGCCGCAAACATAATCGTAGCGCACATTCGGCCCGGCCATGCCGACGATATTTACGATAATGCCCGACTTGCGCGGCTTCATCTGCTCAAGGGCGAGCTTCGTCATGTGAATGTAACCGAACACCTTGAGCTGCCAAGCGTCGATCCATTGCTCCATGCTGAGATCGAATATGCTGCCGCCCGGAATGGCGCCGGCGTTGTTGCACAGGATATCGATTGCGGAGAACCGCTTCATCGTCGCTTCGCGCTCGTCACCTTTCGAAAGATCGGCAGCGTGAGTCTCGACAGTCACCTGGTGCCGGGATCGGATGGCGTCGGCCGTCGCCTTCAGCGCATCGGCGGAACGGGAGACGAGGACGACGTTGGCGCCCTCGGCAGCGAAGGCGTGGCCAAGCGCTGCACCGATGCCTTTCGAGCCACCGGTGATGAGCACCTTCTTGCCTCTCAGTTGAAGATCCATGGATATGCCTCCTCGCGTGTGCTTCCTCGTTTCCGAATTAAGTTAGGCTACCCATTAGGGCCTGTCTCGCACTCTTGCCGGTCGTCTGGGGAGGTCTCCAGCCGTGAAACGCACGAGACGATCGTGAAGGCAAAGGTTGCCTGCAGAGCCGTTGCGCTTGATCAATGTTGCGCGGCGCAAGACAGGCAAGCTTATTTTCGGAGTTATTTGGGGCTCAGCCTGGGAAGGAACGGGTCATGGTCGAGAGAACACAAACCGGCGGGTGGATGCCGTCGCTCTATGAGCCGGTGAAAAAAGTGACGCAGAAAATTGCAGACTGGTTCGCACCGCGGTCGGATGCCTCGGTCAGCAGCGACGCCTACGAGATCACTATGGAGCTCCCGGGCGTGGCGGCGGAGGACATCGACATCGCGCTGCAGGATGGCATGCTGGTCGTAACCGGCGAGAAGCGGTTCGAGCGCGAGGTGACCGACAAGAGCTACTTTTTCTCGGAGCGCGAGTACGGTTCATTCCAGCGTGCCTTCCGGGTGCCGCCGGACGCCGAGCAGGACGCGATCGATGCGCAGTTCAAGGATGGCGTGTTGACGATCAGGCTTCCGAAGGCGCGCGCCGGGGGCGGTCCCGCGCGCAAAATCGCCATCCGGACAGACTGAAATCGGCGGGCAAGGGGTGACGGTGCCAACATGCGCCTTGCCACCTTCAACCTCGAGAACCTGGATCTGCCGCCGAAGGCCGATGTGCCGATCGAAGCGCGCGCCCGGGTGTTGCGGCCGGCGCTGGCGCGCCTCGATGCCGATATCGTGTGCCTTCAGGAGGTTAACGGTCAAAGGGAAGCCCATCAAAAGCTCAGGGAGCCGCTGGCTCTTGAGCAGCTGATCGCGGGCACGCGCTACGAGAGCTATCACATGGTCTCATCGACGGGTGAGCATGGGTTGGCCGACGTGCATAATCTGGTCACGCTGTCGCGCTTCCCCATCGTGACCGCGCGCGAGGTGCGCCATGACTTCGTGCCGCCCGTCACCTACCTGCCGAAGACGGCGGTGCCACCGGAGGCCTCGCCCGCGCCATTGCGATTCGATCGACCGTTGCTCATGACGGAGCACGATCTCGGCGGCGGGGCACGGGTCACCGTCGTCAACCTGCATCTGCGGGCGCCGCTCGCGGCAAGCATCCGCGGGCAGAAGCTGTCAGCCTACTCCTGGAGGACGGTCGGGGGATGGGCGGAAGGCTTCTTCATGTCGGCCGTACGGCGGGATGGGCAGGCGCTCGAGCTCAGGTTGCTCGTGGAGGACCTTTTTGCAAGCGAGCCCGCGCGGCTTCTGGCGGTCGCAGGAGACTTCAACGCCGAGGATCGCGACGTGCCGCTCAAGATCGCGATCGGCGCGCCGGAGGACACCGGGAATGCAGAACTTTCGGCGAGGAGCCTCGTGCTGCTCGACCGCTCCGTGTCATCCGACCTGCGTTGGAGTGTCCTGCATCACGGGCGGCCGCAGATGCTCGACCACATCCTGGTCAGTCATGCCCTGCATGGCGCGTTCCGGTCACTGGAGATTCACAACGAGGTCATCAGCGACGAAGCGGTCGGCTTTGCGCGCGGCTTCAGGCCTGCGGGGTCCTCCCATGCAGCGGTTGTCGCCGAGTTCGATTTGTGAGTCGAAACCTGTTGCGCGCGCCTGACCAGTTTGCCCCGAAGCGAAGAACCTCGGGACGAGTTGAGCTGGCTACATCGTCCCGTCCATGGCTTCCAGTTCGTCGATCATGCGTTCGAGCACGGACAGTCCCTTGCGCCAGAAAGCGGGGTCGCGCGCGTCGAGCCCGAACGGAGCGAGGAGTTCGGCGTGGTGTTTGGACCCGCCGGCTTTGAGGAGCTCGAAATACTTGCCGACAAACCCGGGGTGCGCTTCTTCGTAAAGACCGTAGAGGGAGTTCACCAGGCAGTCCCCGAAGGCGTAGGCGTAGACGTAGAACGGGGAATGTATGAAGTGCGGGACGTAGGCCCAGAACGTCTCATATCCGGGCTTCAGCTCGATGCCCGAGCCAAGGCTCTCCCCCTGCACCTCCATCCAGAATTGACCGATCTGGTCGCTCGTCAGTTCGCCTTGGCGCCGGGCTTCGTGCACTTTTCTCTCGAATAAGTAGAAAGCGATCTGGCGCACGACGGTGTTGATCATGTCCTCGACTTTCTGCGCCAGCATCGCTTTCTTCTCACGCGGATCGTGCGTCTCGGCGAGCATCGCGCGGAACGTCAGCATCTCCCCG
>CAYWBX010000363.1:0-4533 GCA_964456015.1 uncultured Hyphomicrobiaceae bacterium
AGCAGATACAACTTCTCTTCTTCGCCCTCAAGAGCCTCTTGAACCAACCGGGTCTTTCCGATTCCCACTTCGCCTTCGACCAGAACCAGGCGCCCCTCCCCTGTTTGGGCGGCTGCCAGATAACTTCGCAGCCGCTCCCGCTCCTCCTGGCGGCCGATGAAGGTTGAGTGCAAGTAAGAGGGGAGCGGGCGGCCAAACAGCGGCCAGTTTCTGCGAAGCCGGGGAGTGATGGCCCGACTTGCGGGTCCCTCACCCCCTCCCTCATCGGTGGTTGGTGCGAGGGAGGGGGCGGCCGGCCGAAGGACACGGCCTCCCAGCTTGCCACGCTCGAGGTGGCCGTGCGGGTTCTGGAGGTGGCCCCGGGGCCGCGGACGACGGTGCAGAACCCGATCCGCTGGAGTGAGGACGCGCGTTGGAAGCTCGACTATTCCAATATCGAGCAGCTTTCGCCCGAGGAGATCCGCCGCCGCCGCGAAGAGTTCGACCGCGGCAAGGAAATTGCCAAGCAGCGGCTCGCCGAGGATCGCGCGAACAAGGATATGGCGGACTAGGCGGACGTCGCCTGAGATCGGATCAGGCTTCTGCTCGCGGGCGGGCTCACGGGCTCGGGCGCGCGCAGAACGATGCCCGAGCATCCTTCGACGGCGCCAAGTCTGTGCGGGATGCGCAGTGGGCATCCGAAGGCGCCACTAAAGAGGAATGTTGTCGTGTTTCTTCCAGGGGTTCTTGAGCGTCTTGTTGCGCAGCATGTTGAGCGCGCGGCAGATCCGCCGCCGGGTCTCGTGCGGCTGGATCACCTCGTCGATGTAACCGCGCTCGGCGGCGACAAACGGATTGGCAAAGCGGCGCTGATATTCGTCGATCCGGCGCTTGATCTTCTCGGGGTCTGAGAGCTCGGCTCGATAGAGGATTTCGGCGGCCCCCTTCGCTCCCATCACCGCGATTTCGGCCGTGGGCCACGCGTAGTTGACGTCGCCGCGGATGTGCTTCGAGCTCATCACGTCATAGGCGCCGCCATAGGCCTTGCGGGTGATGACCGTGACTTTCGGCACCGTCGCTTCGGCGTAAGCGAAGAGCAGCTTCGCGCCGTGCTTGATGAGGCCGCCATACTCCTGCGCCGTGCCGGGCAGGAAGCCTGGCACGTCGACGAAGGTGATGATCGGGATCTCGAAGCAGTCGCAGAAGCGCACGAAGCGCGCGGCCTTGCGCGAGGCATCGCTGTCGAGCACGCCCGCAAGCACCATCGGCTGGTTGGCGACGAAACCGACCGTGCGGCCTTCCATGCGCCCGAAGCCGGTGACGATGTTCTTTGCGAAGGCCTCCTGGATCTCGAAGAAATCGCCTTCATCGGCGACCTTCAGGATGAGTTCCTTGATGTCGTAGGGCTTGTTGGCGTTGTCGGGGATCAGCGTGTCGAGGCTCCGGTCCTCGCGGTTGGGGCTGTCGCGCGTCGGCAGCACGGGTACCCCGGAGGTGTTGTTCAGGGGCAGAAAATCCATGAGTCGGCGCATTTGCAGGAGCGCCTCGACGTCGTTCTCGTAGGCGCGGTCCGCAATCGAGGACTTGGTGGTGTGGACCTTGGCGCCGCCGAGTTCTTCCGCAGTCACCGTCTCGTTCGTCACCGTTTTCACGACGTCGGGGCCGGTGACGAACATGTAGCTCGTGTCCTTCACCATGAAGATGAAGTCGGTCATGGCTGGCGAATAGACGTCTCCCCCTGCGCATGGCCCCATGATGACCGAGATCTGCGGAATGACGCCCGAGGCGAGCACGTTCCTCAGGAACACCTCGCCATATCCGCCGAGCGCCGCCACGCCCTCCTGGATGCGCGCCCCGCCGGCGTCGAAGAGGCCGATGATGGGTGCCCTGTTCTGCAGCGCCATGTCCTGGATCTTGATGATCTTGCGCGCGTGCGTTTCGCTGAGCGAGCCGCCGAAGACCGTGAAGTCTTTGGCGAAGACATAGACGACGCGGCCGTTGATGGTCCCCCATCCGGTGACGACGCCGTCGCCGGGGATCTTCGTCTTCTCCATGCCGAAATCGGTCGAGCGGTGCTCGACGAAGGCGTCGTATTCCTCGAACGATCCGTCATCCAGGAGGAGCTCGATGCGTTCGCGGGCTGTGAGCTTGCCGCGCTTGTGCTGCGCCTCGATGCGGGCCGGGCCGCCGCCGAGGCGGGCCGTTGCACGCCGTCGCTCGAGCTCGTCGAGGATGTCTTTCATCTGGACACGTCTCCTTGGCTGCGCCCTCGCGTCCTTAGCACGCAGCCTCACCCCTGAAAACGCGTGTGCTGGAGCAAACCGGGACGAAGGTTGAGACAAGGCGCGGCTTCGGAGGGCGACAGGCGGCCGACCCTTGCCGGACGAGCCTGCCGTCCGCGGCTGGCGCAGCGGCCCGTGTAAGCGGCGCCATCACGGGTGCGCTGCGGCCCCGCCCGGTCCATCCTCGAGCAGGGCCAGCATGCGGGCGGCCGCCGACATCTCGACCCACCGCGCCTGGCGTCGCGCCGCAGCCTCGGCATCCTCACCCCATTCGGCGATCTGCCAATCCTCGTCGACATGGGCCGCAGTCCAGGCGGCCTCGGCCTTCCAGGCCGCGAGGGTGACGCCCAGGGCGAGCAGCGCCGAGCCGGTCAGCGTCGTCATGGTGTGCAGCGCCGTCAGACGGAACGGGTCGAGCGGCGCGATCGCCGCCCTGATCGCCTCGAGGCTTGCCGCCGGCTGCGGCACATGCACGACGCCCCGGCCGGTGTCGAGCGGGGCTCCGAGGCGGCTCTCTGCCCAGGTCAGGACGCGGTCCCAGTGCTCCGTCTGGCGTCGCACGAGCCCCGCCGGGCGGTCCGCCCGGTAGCAGACGAGATCGCTCGCCGCGTACTTCACGACATCGGCACGCACTTCCGCGGCCCGTGCCGCAACACCGTCGAGCGCGGTGTTGGCAAGCCGTGTCAGCGGCATCCGGGACGGGTCGATGCGCTCAGCCTGTGCCGCCCACTCTCCGGCAATGGCTCGCGCGAGCGACAGCGTCGGCAGGATGAGATCCCGCTTGCCTGGAGTCTTGGCCGGCCGCCCGTCCAGCAGGACCAGGGCACCGCTGGTCGCGTGCGTTTCCGTGGTGACCGTGCTGTAGAAGCGCCGGGGCAACGGCTTCGCGAACGTCTCGCGCACGGGCACCTTGGGCGGCTTTTTCTCGCCGGACGTCATCGGACGCCCTCGACGATCTGGTGCTGCAGCCGGCATTCGATTGCGGCGAGCAGCCGGCTTCCCTCGGTGACGATTTCGTGGGCCCCCGCCGCGGCCAGCTCGGTCGTATCGTGATAGCCCCAGCCGACCCCGATCGCGCCGACGCCGGCGTTGCCCGCCATGGTCATGTCGAAGGAAGTGTCGCCCACCATCACCGTCGCCTCGGGGCGAACGCCCGTCTCCGCCATCGCCTTTGCGATCATCGAGGGGTCGGGCTTCGAGGGATGATCGTCGGCCGTCTGGACGGTCTGAAAGTGCGAATGCCAATCTTCCTGCCGGAACAGGCGGTCGACGCCCCGCTTCGACTTGCCCGTGGCGACGCCGAGCGCGACATCCGGGCGGGCTGCCAGCGCGGCGATGGTCTCGCGAATGCCGGGGTAGATCTCCTCTTGCTCGCGCCGCCGCAAGGGGCCGAGCACGAAGGCGTCGCGATAATGTGCCGCCAGCGAGCGTCGGACAGATGCAGGGTGGTTTGCGGCGAGCACGGCGAATGTTTCAGGCAGCGACAGACCAACACAGCGCAGCACAGCCGGGCGCGACGGAGGGGGCAGTCCATGCTCCCGGAACGCCCAGGTCATGGCCGCAATGATGTTGTGCTGACTGTCGACGAGCGTGCCGTCGCAATCGAAAATGACGAGCTTCATGGGGGCGCCTTATAGCAGCCTGCCGGGCAAGTCGGAACGGCCGGCGGCGAAATCAAGGCCCGATTGCGCCCAACGCTCGGCCATGCCGCGCGCCGGGCCCGCCGCTTATCGCGCCACGGAGACCGGCAGCGACGCGTGCTCGCCCTCGGGCAAACCTTCTGCGAGCGCCCGTTCGAGCGCCGCCGGACCCGCTTTGTCGGCCACCGACTCCGGCACCACCCACATGATGTAGCTCCCCGACTGGACTGTGCGGCGGCACGTGAGCCGCCCCCCGGCGACCCGGCAGTCGGCGAATCGATCGATGGCCTGTGCCTCGCGCCGGTCGTGACGCAGGATGCGCATGTCGACAGGCTGCAGCAGGCTCGGCAGCGACCCGAGTTCGATGCCGCGGAAAATGCAGCCGAGCGACCGCTGGCAGGCACCCGCCCGCATGCCGAAGGTCCGCCCGATGCCAAGGGCCTTCCGGCCCGGCAGGAACGAGGCGGCCTCGCCGCTGCCGTTGCTCACATAGCACCCGCCGCCCGTGCACAGCAGCGGATCGGCAGTCTTGTTGTGGCGGCGGATGCCGCGGTTTCCAGGCTCCATCAGCAGCAGCACAGTGGCGCGCCGCTCCGCGCTGGTAACGGCGCGCTCCGGCTCGCCGGCCGGCG
>CAYWBX010000364.1:0-4515 GCA_964456015.1 uncultured Hyphomicrobiaceae bacterium
GTCTCGGCGACCATCTGGGTGCCCGACATCCGCCTGCGCGAAAAGATGAACATCGCCTGGAACGAATGGACGGGCGGGCAGAACCTCCCCGGGCGCGCGTGCATCGAGGCCAAGCTCGCTGATCCCGCGATTCTCGTGGAGATCGCGGTCGTCGCCGCCAAGAGCTGAGTTTCCAGTCAGACGCCACGGAGGCCTCCATGATCGTTCGCCGGGAACTCGAGCCCATTCTCGCCAACGTCGTGGAGGCGGGAGAATTCGTCTTCACGGCCGGCGCCATCGCTGACGATCTGTCCCTTGATGCCGAGGGGCAGACCCGGCAGGCGCTTGCCGACCTCGACAAGTATCTCGGGATGTGCGGCTCCTCGAAGTCGCACATCCTGTGGGCCTCGATCTGGGTCGCGGACATCAGGCTCAGGGACGCCATGAACCGCGCCTGGATCGCCTGGGCGGATCCGGCCAACCTGCCGGCGCGGGCCTGTACCGAGGCGCGCATGGCGGATCCGGACTGCCTTGTCGAGATCCAAGTCATCGCCGCCCGGCGATGACGCGGCGCGGTCCTGCCGGGCCGCGCGCACAGCCAAATCAGCCCAGACATCGATCATGAGCACGCAACGCCCCGCCATCGGCCGCCGGAGCGAGTACCGGCACTTCATGCCCCTGCAGACGCGCTGGATGGACAACGACCTCTATGGTCACGTCAACAACGTCATCTACTACGCCTACTTCGACACGCTGCTCAATCGCTACCTGATCGATCATGGCGGTCTCGACATCCACCGCGGTCCCGTGATCGGCATCGCCGTCGAGACCATGTGCCGCTTCCACAAGTCCTTCGCCTATCCGGACGCGATCGACGGCGGCCTCAGGATTGGCGCGCTCGGGCGGACCTCCGTGCGCTATGAAATCGGGCTTTTCGCGCCTGGCGAGGACGAGGCGCGCGCAGAAGGTCATTTCGTTCACGTGTTCGTTGCGCGCGAGACGCAGCGGCCTGTGCCCATACCGCCTGAAATTCGCGCAGCGCTTGCGAGAATTGCTGTTTAGGCGGCGCACGTGCGGCATCTGTCGCTTTTCGGCACGCATCGCGAAGATTGGGGCCGGTGCGGCGCGGTGGCGATTTGTGCGCCCGGGTGCGATTGCCGAATATGCCTCGCCACGATTCTTTTCCGGGGGTGGGGATGTCGCGAGCGAAATGGCTGTTCACGGTGTCGATGGCAGCGGGCGGGCTGGGGCTAGGGACACCCGCAACCGCGCAGCAGGATTCGCCGTTGGTCGCGCTGCACGAATTGGTGCGCAAAGGCAACAAGATCTGCATGGCCACGCATTTCCATGACGGCGAGAGCGGCCCGCAGCCGAGCCGGAAAATCGCGGAGATGCGCGCGGTCCAGAGCTGGCAGGGCTTCACGGCCTGGGAATACGGCGGGGCTTGGGGTAGCTTCCGGATGGCGGAGAGCCGGCAGATCAGCTGTACCGGCGGCGGCAACAGCTGGTCGTGCTCGGTGACGGGACGGCCTTGCCGTCGGCGTTGAGGTGATGCATCGCGGGGCGCTTCGCTGTTTTCTGTGGGGAGAGCGAGCCGGCGGCGTATGGTCGCCATGCCGGGCGACGTGCGGACGACGCCCGACGTCGCAACGGGCATCACCATGACATGTCGTCCGCCTTTCGAGCGGGGCAGGCGGTCGTCGGAAGGCGCGTCAGCGTCCCTTTTCTCCGCTGCGCGCGGATACAGGTCAGCGTGCTTGCAGCAAGCGTGCTGGACCGTGTGACCAGCAGGCAGTCGCATGTCGCCCGCGCAACGCGCTGGCACGCGATTCGCCGAGACGCTGTGGCCTGTCGCAGCGTTGCTGGCGCGGCCGGCTTTCGATAGGGTCCGCTGCAGCAGCCGGACGGACGCCCCGGCCTGGCGGACCACTTCGGATCAGCGCCATGTCTGCGAATCCCTACGACCTCGATCTCGACCGGACACCCGCAAACCACCAGCCTCTGACGCCGTTGTCGTTTCTGGCGCGGGCGGCGCACGTGTGGCCGGAGCACATTGCTGTCGTGCATGGGCGCCAGCGCCTGTCCTATCGGCGCTTCTACGACCGCTGCCGTCAGCTGGCGTCAGCTCTCAGAGCGCGCGGCATCGGCGTGGGGGACACCGTGAGCGTCATGCTCTCGAATACGCCGCCGATGCTCGAAGCGCACTACGGAGTTCCAATGACGGGCGCCGTGCTGCATTCCATGAACACCCGTCTTGATGCGGCCATCATCGCTTTCCAGCTCGATCATGCCGAGGCCAAGGTGGTCATCACGGACCGGGAGTTCGCGCCCGTGATGAAGGAAGCGCTGGCGGCGGCCAGGGTGCGCCCGCTGGTCATCGACTATGACGATCCCGAGTTCCCGCAGTCGGGCGAACGGCTTGGTGAACTCGACTACGAGACCTTCCTGGCCTCAGGCGATCCGAGCCACGCTTGGCGGATGCCCGCCGACGAGTGGGAGGCGATCGGGCTCAACTACACGTCCGGGACGACCGGCAACCCGAAGGGTGTCGTGGTGCATCATCGCGGGGCGGCGCTGATGTGTTACGCCAACGCCATCGCAGCCGGGCTTGGACGCCATCCGGTCTATCTTTGGACCCTGCCGATGTTTCACTGCAACGGCTGGGCGTTCCCGTGGACGCTGTCGGCGGTCGGGGGTACGCACGTGGCGCTGCGCTGGGTGCGCGCCCGCGCCATCTACGACGCGATCGTCGAGCACCGGGTGACGCACATGTGCGGCGCGCCGATCGTCATGGCGACGATGCTCAACGCGGCGGAGTGCGAGAAGCGGAAGATCGCGCACAGGGTCGAGTTCGTGACGGCAGGCGCGGCGCCGCCGGAGGCGGTGCTGGCAAGGATGGCGTCGGCCGGTTTCAACGTCACGCACGTCTATGGCCTGACCGAGGTCTATGGCCCGGCGGTCGTCAATGAATGGAAGCCCGCGTGGGATGCGCTGCCATCCGACGAGCAGGCGCGGAAGAAGGCGCGCCAAGGCGTCGCCTATCCGGCGCTCGAGGGGCTCGCGGTGATGGATCCGAAGTCGATGACCCCGGTCGCTGCCGATGGGCAGAGCATGGGCGAAGTGATGATGCGCGGAAACATCGTCATGAAGGGGTATTTGAAGAACAAGGCAGCGACAGAGGAAGCCTTTGCGGGGGGATGGTTTCACACCGGCGATCTCGGCGTCGTTCACCCGGACGGCTACATTCAGCTCAAGGATCGCTCGAAGGACATCATCATCTCCGGCGGCGAGAACATTTCTTCGATCGAGGTCGAGGACGTTCTCTACAAGCATCCGGCCGTGGCGGCTTGCGCCGTCGTCGCGAAGCCCGACGAGAAATGGGGCGAGACGCCGTGCGCCTTCGTCGAGCTCAAGCCCGGCGCGCATGCGACGGCCGCCGACATCATCGCATGGTGCCAGCAGCATCTCGCCCGGTACAAGTGTCCCCGGCACGTGGTGTTCGGCGAAGTGCCGAAGACCTCGACGGGCAAGATTCAGAAATTTCAGCTTCGGTCCCGCGCCAGGACGCTTTAGGAAGGGACGCAGGGATTATGCTGAGCACTCTTGGACGATGTGGCCTGCTTCTTCTAGGGGATGATGGGCGCGCCCAAATCCCTGAAACGAAGGATCAGGGCGCCGGGGCTCACGTCCAGGCTCGCTTTAGAAGTCGCTGGGGGATCATTTGGGACATCTGTTCTGGGCTTGCCGCCGCATGGCCAGGCCGAAGCGCTTGGCCAGGCACATTGCAGTCGTCGCGACCGCGGCAGGCCTGGCGATGCCATCGCCAGCGGGCGCGCAGCCGGCCGCGCAGGCCACACACCATGAAGTTCCGGTCGTGCCGCGGCCGCTGATCGCGGTCGTCTCGATCGGACAGCAGCGCGTTGCGATCTACGACCGCGGTGGCCTCGTCGACCAGTCCCCGATTTCCTCAGGCCGCAGGGGCTTCGAGACACCGCAAGGCGTGTTCTCGATCATCGAGAAGAAGGAGGAGCATTATTCGAATCTCTATGACGATGCGGCGATGCCCTTCATGCAGCGCCTCACGTGGTCGGGGGTCGCGTTCCATGCCGGCCAGCTTCCGGGCTACCCGGCTTCGCACGGCTGCATCCGTCTGCCGGCGAGGTTTGCCGAGCGGTTCTTCAGGATGTCGCGCCTCAACATGCGCGTGATCGTGGTGCCCGGCGCCGCCGCGCCAGTGCCGATCCGCCATCCGTCGCTCTTCCAGCCGGCGGCCGCAACGGTCGATCCCGAGGCGCCGCCTTTACAACTCGAGGCAGGGACGACGCAGCGCGACCTGCAGATGGCGGGTCGAGCCGGCGGCCCGTCCTTGGGCGAAGCGCCCATGATGCTTGGGCTGCGGCCGGCAGAGGGCCTGGTGTTGGCGCCTTCGCCGCCGGAGCGCCAACCGCAGCCCGTGATGCTGACGCCCATGCAACACGCGCTGGCGCGCAAGCAGACGCTGGCGCTCAAGGCAGCGGCGGCGGCGCGCGCACGCGA